>CAZVSL010000825.1:0-2303 GCA_964629935.1 uncultured Calditrichaceae bacterium
GGGTGAAGTGCGGAGCTTGCTTCGCAGAGCGGACGAGTGCTCTGTTGCGGAGCAAGATCAGGTGCTCAGGCAAATTTTGGCATTGCACAAACAGTATGCTAAATTTGTGGATGAGCATCCTTATTTCTATGGCAATGACTATGCTGTTCCATTTTTGCAGCCGTCGATTCTGGAACAATGGTCGGCATGCTGGCCCGAATGGCCGGTTACGTTTGTCGTGTTTCAGGATCTCGTGCAACGCTACCCTGAATCAACCGTGGCAGCGGAGGCCAGGAGCGAGATGATTGCGCGTATTCGAAGAGACTTGCGTCCTCTCAGCAAAGTTGAACGAGAGCAGAAACAGCTTTCACCCGACCATCGGGAGTTCGTGGCCACCATGCATGCGTTCCTGCAACACCATTCGGGCGCTTATGCAGACGACCTGAGAAATGAGATAAAACGGCTGCTTGAAGGAGCAGACGAGATTTGAATTTAGTTGCAGACAAAGGAGAGACAATGCAAGTTGAACGGATGTTCAATGTTACCGCAATGGCTATTTTGGCCGTGTTGGCTGTTGTGGTGTTTAGCGGCTGTGGCGGTGATAGTGGGGTTGTCACGCTAAAAATGGCGCACGGTCTGGCGCCAAGCCATCCGGTGCACAAAGCAATGGAATTTATGGCGCAACGCGCGCTCGAGAAAAGCGACTCGACGCTGGTCATTGATATCTATCCTAGCGAACAACTCGGCAATGAAAAGGAAACGCTCGAAAAACTGCAAATCGGCGCCATCGCGCTCACCAAAGTATCCAGCAGCATGCTGGAGAGCTTTCTCGACGAGTACAAAGTTTTCGCCATGCCCTATCTTTTCCGAGATGATGTGCACCGCTGGAAGGTGCTCAATGGCGAGATTGGCAAGAGAATCCTGGCTTCCGGAGAAAAGCTCAAGCTAAAAGGTCTGGTCTATTACGACGCCGGATACCGCAGTTTCTACACTGTAGCCAGGCCTATCCTGCACCCCGATGACCTTGCCGGCCTGAAAATCCGTACGCAGCAAAGCCCCATGGCCATCAAGCTGATTCAGGCGCTGGGCGGTTCTGCCACGCCGATTTCCTGGGGCGAGCTGTACACTTCGCTGCAGCAGGGCGTGGTGGACGGCGCCGAGAACAATCCGCCGAGCCTGTTCACCTCCAACCACTACGAAGTTTGCAAACACTACAGTTTGGATGAACATACCAGCGTGCCTGACGTGGTGTTGATAAATACGCAAGCCTGGAACAGACTGTCTGAATTGCACAAGACCGCCTTGATGGAAGCTGCGGAAGAATCGGTTGCTTACCAACGTGAGCTGTGGGCAGCTTTTGTCAAAGACAGCATGGATGAGATGACAGCAGCGGGATTGCAGGTCTACAGCCCGGACAAGACGCCATTTCGCGAACGTGTGCAGTCGGTGTGGCAGGAGTTTGACGGCACGTTGATCGGCGCACTGGCGCGCGAAATCGAGGCCGTGCAATGACAGCCCTGAAGAAGCTGAAACAAGCTCTGGACCGGGGACTTGAGCTGCTCACCGCCTTCTCCATGGGCTTCCTGGTTGTCGATGTGACCTGGCAGGTGGTGACGCGCTTTGTGCTCAAAGATCCCAGCAGTTGGACGGAAGAGCTGGCGACTTACCTGATGATTTGGGTGGGACTGCTGGGCTCTGCTGTTGCATTGCGCCGCGGCGCCCATCTCGGCATCGACTATTTTGTTGGCAAACTGCAACCTGTGCCACATCTGGCAACGCAAGCATTGGTCTATTTATGCGTGACAGCCTTTGCTGTGTCGGTATTGCTGATCGGCGGCGTGCAATTGGTAGTGGAAACATTTGAGCTTGGCCAGGTGGCGCCAGCTACCGGTCTGCGATTAGGGTATGTTTATCTCGCCGTTCCCATTTCCGGATTCTTCATCGCCATGTATGGTGTCGAGTTTCTGCTGCAATCTGTGTTGAATCTGAAGAAATCAATTGACCAACAGGACCAGAGGAAGGAAGCAGTTTGATGAATTGGCCAACAGTGGTTCTCGTAGTTAGCTTTATCGTTCTGCTCACGCTCAATGTTCCCATCGCATTTTCCATCGGTATTTCGACTCTGTTGACGGTGCTGACCATTGGCGGCATCCCGGCTTTGAAAACGGTCGCGCATACCATTGCAACGGGCATCGATAGCTTTGCCTTGCTGGCGATTCCGTTTTTCATTCTGGCCGGTCAGCTCATGGGCCGCGGCGGCATTGCGCACCGGCTGATCGATTTTGCCAATGTGCTGGTCGGGCGCTTCCGTGGCGGGCTGTCCT
>CAZVSL010000826.1:0-2301 GCA_964629935.1 uncultured Calditrichaceae bacterium
ATCTATCCCGGTGGGGCGCCAGAATCCGAACAGGCGGGCGTATTTCGCCCATCGCTGTATGCCGCCCTTCCGGATGAGTGTATAGAAATAGACATTGCACGATCCCTGGATCGCATCCAGCAGCGTCACCGTGCCATGTCCTTCCGGTTTCCAGCACTTAAAAATGCGTCTTCCGAGTCTGTAGGCCCCCTTGCAGGTGATACTTTCGTTGAGGGTGATACGACCGGTTTCCAGACCGGCAGCGGCCAGAACGAGCTTATATGTTGATCCCGGGGGATAAAGACTCAGGCAGGCGCGATTGTATAACGGCTTTTCCGGATGGTTGATAAGCTCATCCCAGATATCGCGGGTAAGCGGGCTGGCAAATAGCTCCGGATCAAAATCGGGCATACTGAGGATCGCCAGCACGTCGCCGTTGCGCGGGTCCAGAATAACGGCTGCTCCTTTCCTGCCCTCCATCATCTCTTCAAGATGGCTCTGTAACCGGGCATCGATGGTCATGTATAGATTCTTGCCCGGTATGGGGGCGTTGCCGGCGAGCTCCGGCAACTCCCGAATCTCGCGACCCAGCACATCAACCTCCACAAATTTAACCCCGGCCTTGCCTCGCAAATCCTGCTCATATTTGAGCTCGATGCCATTCTTGCCGACAAGCTGGCCCATGCGGTAGGGATGTTCGCTATACTCCGCCTGTTCCCTGACTCTTTCAAGCTCGCTCCTGGTTATCTCACCGACATAACCGAACAGGTGCGGCGCATCCACCAGACCGGGATACGACCGCCTGGGCTCGACATTGTAAAATACGCCCGGCAGATCCAGTCGATACTCTTCGATCAAGCTTAATTCTCGAAATGTAATCTCGCGCTTGATTCTCACCGGTGAAAAGTTGCTGATCTTCTCTTCGGCGATTTGTTGTTTCAGCGCCGCCGGTTGCTTGTTCAGAATGCGAGCAAGCAGCGCAACGGTCGCTTCGGATTTGAGAAACTCGTACGGAACAACGGAAACAGAATACGCCGGCCGGTTGTCCACCAGAATTTTGCCGTTCCGGTCCAATATTTGACCGCGTTGCGCAGCTAAGGTGATATCGCGTACGCGGTTTCTTTCAGATTCTGAGTAGTACTTTTCGCCACTATATAGCTGCATCTGGGCGATGCGCCCAACCAGCAACAGAAAAAGCCCAATAGCGATGACAAGATAGATTTTGCTGAGGTTTTGTAAATCCATAGCCCAAAATAGATTAGTTTATGCGACGAGCCAGGAAAAACCCGGGAAACGTCATGGAGATGATTGCCATAAACACCAGCGTATAGCATGTATGCGGCACAATCCTGACAAACAACGTATTCCAGAATCCTATGGAAGTGTCGATTGTCAAGATCGAGAAATAAACCAGATCATGCGCCAGCACAATGACGGACAGTTGCCCCAGGATGATGCCAAAGCGGCGCTGTAGGTGTTCTCCTGACCAGGCGCCGGCAATGAAGGCAGAGATGCTGTTTGCCAGCGACGAAACACCTACCAAACCGGTGCCAAACAAATCATAGAACAGTCCTGCAAGAAATCCACAAACCACACCTGCGATCTTGCCGTGCCGAAATGCAACCGCGATAACAAGAATCAAAATCAAATCCGGAGTGATGCTCTTGATCGAAAACAGGGGCACGACCTTGAGCTGGAGAAGGACGGCGACAACAAAGAGGACGATATAGGAAAGGATGTGCATTGATGCTAATTGCTAAAAAGCGAGACCTTTCTGATGACAAAAACTTCCTCCAATTTCGCAAAATCAACCGCGGGCTCTATCTTGATTTGCATGAACATGCCCCGATTGTTGTCGTCAATCTCCTGCACACGCCCGATTATCAGACCGCCCGGATAAATCATGCTCAGGCCTGAGGTGACAACCGTATCGCCCGGAGCCACGTCAGAGCGTTTCGGCACTTCCGCCAGGGCTACCTCATTGCTGTCCGTCCATCTCACGACTCCCATGACGCGACTGCGCTGAACCATGGCGCTCACCCTGAAATTGCGATCGAGCAGTAATTGTGCGGTCGCGTCATGCTGGCTGACGCGATAGATCTTGCCCACGAGACCCTGAGAGGTGACGACCGCCATATTCTTCTTGATGCTGTCAGCGCGGCCGGCAGTCAGAAGTATCGAGTTGACAAAGCCGTTCTGATCATGACCGATGACTTTTGCCGGCACCAGCTCCAGCTTGCTTTCCTGCTTGAAGTTCAGCAGCTCACGCAGGCGCTTGTTCTCGGCAGCAGCTTCTTTGAGTTGACTGTACTCAACCATCAG
>CAZVSL010000827.1:0-2297 GCA_964629935.1 uncultured Calditrichaceae bacterium
TGACGACTACCGGCCCCGGCTTGCGATCCAGCATAAATTTGACCGCCAGCGCCAGGGTTCTCTCCTCACCCAGAGGCTCGCCCTTTTCCGAAACCAGAGCCAGCCTGTCGGAATCCGGGTCCACCGCGACTCCGAGATCGGCTTTTTCGCTCTTCACGCGTTCGCAAAGCTCTGACAGATTTTCCGGCAGCGGCTCCGGGTTACGCGGGAATAACCCTGTCGCCTCGCAATTGACTTCAATCACCTCGCAGCCCAAAGACCACAGCAAGTCCGGTATCAGCACGGCGCCGGCGCCGCAAATACAGTCGAGCACAACCCGAAATCGCCGTCTTCGGATTTTTTCGGCATCGAAATAATCGAGCGCCAGAATAGCATTGACATGGTCAGACACGGCTTCAGCGTATGCGTGGCGCGCGCCAATCCTGTCGTATGTTGCAAACGGAAAATCGCCACTTTTGGCAATGCTTAAGACCCGCTCCCCCTGCTCAGCATCGAGGAACAAGCCATCCGGACCGAGCATTTTGAGGCCATTCCACATGATCGGGTTATGGCTTGCCGTGATCATAATACCACCGTTTGCCTTCAGCTTTTCAACAACGAGCTGCGTTGTTGGCGTCGGACAGACGCCGATATCGATGATGTCACAACCGACCGCCTGCAAGCCGGCGCTCACGGCGCTGTGTAGTATATCGCCGCTAACGCGGGAATCGCGACCTACAACTACTTTGCCTTGCTCGACATACGTTGCAAATGCCTGGGCAAACTCAAGCACAACTCTCGGCGCCAGGCCTTCGCCGATGATGCCACGTACGCCGGAGACGCTTACCATCAATTTCGACATTTTGGCCATCCCTTCGGTTCATTCTAAAGTAATGATGTTTGTGAATCTTTCAAGCTAAATACTATGATCCGGAAACCGCTTCCACAACGCATCGAGGTCCGCTTGCGTGTTCAGGTTCCACAGAATTCGCTCATCATCAACCTGCACCTCTGAAATCCAGTCTTCGTGTACATGTACCACCTCCGAGGTTTTGCAAGCTGGCGGCGCTTGCAGAATTGTATCGAACAGGCGGCGTGGAAAGACAACCGGATGCCCCCGTTTGCCCTGACAAACGGGGATGACGATTCTCTCCGGGGCAGCCACAAACTTGCAAATTAGCTGAAGAAATACCTCTCTGCTAATCTGTGGCTGGTCGACCAGGCATAACATGATGCCGTCGCACTTGTGGGCCAATGCCAGCACCCCGGTCTGAAACGAGGAAAACTGCCCGCGCTCATAGTGATGATTAATCACATACTGCTTAGAATGCAGGTTGAGCTGCGAAATAATCTCCGAAGCTTGATGCCCAAGCACAGCAAGGATGTGTTCGATTCCGGCTTCCTGAATCGTATGCCACAGCGCTAGCAAAAACGGGTGCTCGCCAAACGGCACGATCGCCTTTGGTTTGCCCATTCGCCTCGACTTTCCGGCTGCAAGAATCAGCGCCCCTATGGTCATACCATTTTGAAACATGTCACGTTTTGATATTATGTGCTTTATGGGTTTATCACAGGCACGATGTTTGACTTAAATTTATAACTCTTTTAACTTCAATACCTTAGTTCATGACTTTCAACATTTCAAAAAGCATCACTTCATTGGCACATCAATTGCTATAAGACATCATCATGTTTAATCTGTAAGCATAATAAAAATAATTGATTTTCGCAAAAAATTGTTGTATATTTCGCCCTCATGAAAAGCATTATTGCACTTATCCTGTTTTCCGTATTCAACCTGACCCTTCCAGTTTCAAACGATGAATCGCAGCCGAGCGATTACAAGATAGCTCGCGCTGTCCGTGAGGCCGTACGAAACGCAGACCCCGAGCTTCTGAAATCCACACTTACCGGCAATTGGCGCGAGTATCTTAAATTGGCTGCCATGGAGCTTGACATGGAACTGCAGCCGCTTGTCCTCATCAAATTCGACGAGGACATTTCGTTTCGCAACCAACTCAAGAAAATCGTCGAATGGGAGGCCAACTGGCAGCGTCAGGAAACACGGCATTACATATACTACTATCGCTGGGACCACCCTCTCCCCGAGCTCATTCTTGAAGTACAGGATGTCCATTTTCAAGAGATTTGCAGCCAATTTGGCATTGAGTTAGAAGAAAAAATACCCTACCGCTATGATTTGGAAATAACTGAAGGCAAGGTTTATCCATTTGAAGATCTACGCGGCGGCATTGTTTCATGCCAACCCTTTGATCTCGAAAAAGCTGCTCTGGCCATTCTCTGCAGCGTGAACCCGG
>CAZVSL010000828.1:0-2293 GCA_964629935.1 uncultured Calditrichaceae bacterium
TAAACACGCTCGCAGACTCAAGCGTGAAGGTAGCGGTTGAGGCCGGGAAAATGCTTGCCAGTCTCGTTCCCGACATTCAAAAAACCGCCGAGCTGGTGCAGGAAATCAGCGCTGCCAGCAACGAGCAGACCTCAGGCACAGAGCAGATCAACAAAGCGATCCAACAGCTCGACCAGGTCACGCAGCAAAATGCCAGCTCGGCTGAGGAACTTTCCTCCACTGCCGAAGAGCTTGCCTCCCAGGCAGAGCAACTGCAGGCAATCATCGAGTATTTCAAGGTTGGCGACGCCAGCGCACGCCGCAATGGCAATGGTCGTGCGAGAAATGCGAGCAGCAAGCCAAGGGTTGTGCACGTCGTCGACGAAGGTCGCCAGAGAGGCGCTAAACCTGCAAGCGCGACAAGAAAGGCAGCACCGCCAAAAGGCGTGGCTCTCGAGATCGAGGACATGCATGGCGATACACACGACGCGGAGTTCGAGCGCATGTAAAGCATCCAATATCCATCCGGTGGCGTCAAGCCATCGGATGGATACGTGCGTGGGACAGAAAGGAGAAACACACATGAACGCAGAAAGCAAAGCAGGCAGCGGCCAATACCTTACTTTCAAACTGGACCGCGAAGAATTCGCTATCGAAATCCTGCAGGTGCGGGAAGTACTCGACTACACCAGAATCACTAAAGTGCCGCGCACACCGGAGTTCATGCGCGGTGTCATCAATCTGCGCGGCAGCGTGGTACCGGTCATCGATATGCGCATGAAGTTTGGTATGGCCAAGACCGAGCAGCAGAGAGATACTTGTATCATCATCGTGGAAATGTCGCTGGACGATGAAACCCTCGTCATCGGTGCGCTGGCCGACTCCGTGCAGGAAGTTATCGAGCTTGATGCAGCGGAAATTGAACCAGCGCCCAAAATCGGCACGCGATTGAACACAGATTTCATCAAAGGAATGGGAAAACGTGACGATAAATTCATAATCGTACTGAACATTCAACAAGTTTTCTCAACCGACGAGCTGGAGCTGGTGCGCCAGACAGGCGGCGAGGCTGAAACGGAGACAGTCGCCGAAACATCTGAAAACCAATAGATCTTTGATTGCAATCGTTCGCCATGAAAATAGTCACAAGCATGTAAAATAAGGAATCAGAATATCATGAGCAACGCGGAACAAACCCAAAACCAGCAATACCTGACCTTCAAACTGGACGCTGAGGAATTCGCTATCGAGATACTGCAAGTGCGTGAGGTCCTTGACTTTCCAAGTATAACCAAAGTGCCGCGCACCCCGGATTTCATGCGCGGCGTCATCAATCTGCGCGGCAGTGTGGTGCCGGTCATCGACTTACGCATGAAGTTTGGCATGGATAAAGCCGAGCAAACCGTCGACACCTGCGTCATCATTGTGGAAGTCGCCGTCGACGGCGAGAGCATGGTCATCGGCGCGCTGGCGGATTCTGTGCAAGAAGTCATCAACCTGGATGCAAGCCAGATTGAACCCGCACCCAAGCTCGGCACACGCTTGAATACCGATTTTATCAAGGGCATGGGCAAGCGTGACGAAAGATTTACCATTCTGCTGGACATCGAGAAAGTCTTCTCAGGCGACGAGCTGCTGGCGTTACAGGAATCTGCCGTGGCCCGCGCAGAGCAGGGTGAACAAGCGGTCGAGGCATAACTGAACTTGGAGACAATCATGCACAGCCAAAGCTGTAAACTCGTAACCTCCTTTTCGCTTCTCTACCTGCTGAGCTTGGCGATGGCGCCTGTAGCCGAAAGCGCGGTTGCGAGCCGCCAATGTGAATCGCTCAAACAACTGGTGCAAAACGCACAAGGGTGTGCCAGCCCTTGCGCAGCCAAAGGGCATGTTGTGGCCGGCGAAGGGCCCGGCCGGTCGCTGCAAGGCACAGAGCCCGTCGCGGCCCAAAGCACCCATGGCGAAACCAACACAGCCGCCTCGCTTTCCGAAATGACAGTCGCTGAACTCATTGCCCTGCGGGCAGAGCTGCAACAGCTCATTGCGGAAGCTCGCGCCCGCGCAGAAGAGTCGAATGGGTCGCCTCCGACAAATCTGAGCCAGGAAGAAATCGATGATTTGATTCAGCAGTTGAAGTTCAGATTGTACGGCTTTGTCAAGCTCGAAGCCAGTCTTGATAACTCAGAAGTAGCGCAGGGCGATTGGCTGCTGTTCGCCCGCCCGGGCAATTCACCGCAAGCCGGTCAAAACATCTACACCATGAACGCGCGCCACTCGCGAATCGGCGGCAAGATCGACGGGCCGGCAATCGGCGCGC
>CAZVSL010000829.1:0-2288 GCA_964629935.1 uncultured Calditrichaceae bacterium
CGAATGGGTCCTCAATGCCGGTATGGAGATGAAATTCTTCCTGTTCTGAAGACAAATTTAAGACAAACGTGTTTTGACTGTAGTTTGCTGTGCCATCGAGCGAGAGAGTCGGCTCGGCTGTCTTGAATAGCTTAAGCGCCACGTCACCCGTGCTCACAGGTCGCAGGACAGAACCGAACACGCGGAGCTTAGATGATGCCACACAGCTATCTGCCGAAGAAAAGCCCAGTTTCGTCAATTCCTGAGCAAAATCAGCATGGGCCTCGATATCAAAATCGAGCAGCTTTTCCGGAACCGTGAAGTCGATTGTGCCCGTGCCGGTAAAGGATGCCAGATCCAGGTCGCCGTGAACGCTGTTGAAATGTAGTTTGCCTTGCTCAACAGCCAATTCGACTTGCAGGTCCCTAAGTTGATGAGAATAGAAATGAAGTTTTTCCGAGGTTACTTTTCCCTGGACTCTGGGTGCAGAAAACGCGCCGGTAACACTGGCCTCGATGGCGGTTGTGCCTTTGAACGGAAACCGCTTTTGAGGCAGAAATTGTTCAAGAAACTGCCCGACGTTCAATCGCTCTGATGTGAGCCGCAGATCAAAATGTGGGTCCAGGACATCTGTGACGCGGCCGGTAATCCTGGTTGGCGAGCCGTTGATGGTTTGGGTTGCGGAGAGTATCTCAATGTTCCAGTCTTTGATTTGGGTCTTAAGCTGGACCTCTTCGAAGTAAAGATTCTCTGAGGTAACCTGGAAACTGCCATCTGTCAGCGAAACCGTGCCTTCGATATTGAAGCCACGTGTTGGTTCGGTGCGCTCTGTGATGGTTAGGTGGCCATCTATCTGGCCGGAACGGACCTTGACATAATCCGGAAGCAAGAACGGAATCTCCGCACCCGGTTCGTAGCTGTGCAAGTCGACGTTAACATAATCCACTCCGCCACGTTTCAGGTCAAGCTGCCCGTACATCACCATATTGTATTCCTGCGTATCGAAGAGATTGCCTGCCAGCCGCAGCCAGGCGCGGTTGTCGTCATCCGCATAAGCCCAGCCGTTGATACGCTTGGCCAGCCGGCGAACTTCGCCGGTCTCTGTATTGCGAAATTGCAGTTCGCCGTCAGAAATAGTCATCCGTTTGATAAAGTCATATTCCTTGATCGCCGACCGATACAGCTTTTCGGCTTCGCTTGAGAGCTGCAGAGACAGGTCTACTTCCTTATCTAGGCTCTTGAGTGGATCATACAGGAGTGTCAGGCGCGGTTGGTACACCGTTATCTCATCAGCAGTTTTTTCCGGGGTGCGGTGTGCTTTGAGCAGACTTTTGATGCTATAGCCCAGTTGCAGCTCTTCGATGTCCATTTCGTAGGGAGCGCCGGGGAAGGTTAGGTGGACTGCCTTCAGATTCAGCGAGCCAAATCCCAGACGGATGCTGCCTACCGAACACTCTTCGCCCACAGCCGCCTGGATCCTGGTCATCACCAGCCGCTTGAACATATCGTTAATGCTGAACAGGTTCGAGCCGCTGTACAAGACAACTATTATGAATAGAAATACGAGAAGGATTGTCAGTATGGTTTTGCGCAACATACGGGTCAGTAATTCATTTCATTCACAACTATGCTCATTCGGACTGAAATAGAACCGCCCGCATAAGCTATTACCGATCACTGACGCTCGAGCTGAAGTTGCTCGCTGACCTTGCCGAATCGCCGTTCACGCTTCTGAAATCCTGCGATTGCCTGAAAGAACTCCTGGCGACGAAAGTCAGGCCAGAACACCTGGGAAACATAGATTTCAGTATAGGCCAGTTGCCACAGCAGAAAGTTGCTGACGCGCAGCTCACCGCTGGTCCGAATCAGTAAGTCGGGGTCCGGCATGCAGGCGGTGTACAGATGTTGCGAGACAACTTGCTCATCGATATCATCTATGCTTAGTTCGCCTGTGCGTATCTGATGTGCAATGCGCTTGATACAGTCGGTAATCTCCCGGCGGCTGCTGTAACTCAGGGCCAGATTCAGGGTCAGACCGGTGTTGTTTTTCAACATTTCCATGGCGTTTTCCATTCCCCGCCGGGCAGGAAAAGGCAAATCCTTAAGATTGCCAATGACGCGCAGTCTGACGTTATTCTTGTTAAGTTCATTCACCTCGGCGCGGACAGTCTTCAGCAACAGCCGCATCAACGCAGATACTTCACTTGCCGGCCGTCTCCAGTTTTCTGTTGAAAAGGTATACAGCGTCAGGTATTTGATGTCTATCTCTCCTGCCGCCCGGACAACCTCGCGTACAGAATTGATGCCCT
>CAZVSL010000830.1:0-2286 GCA_964629935.1 uncultured Calditrichaceae bacterium
CGTTGTGTGACTTTCATGCCCTCGAGCTCCGGCGTTTGCTTCATTTCCTGCAGCGTCACGGTACGCTTGAACGGCTGTTTCCATTTTATGTCGACCATGAACCAGCGCGGATTGTCCGGCGTGGATTTCGGATCGTGGTATTTCGACGCCGGATCCCACGCTGTATGGTCCGGGTAGCCTGCTTTCACCACTTCGGCTATGCCGACCACGCCTGGCGGATCATAGTTGGAATGGTAGTACAGCACCAGGTCTCCAACCTGCATTTCATCACGCATGAAATTGCGCGCCTGATAATTGCGTACACCATCCCAGTGGGTAGTCGCGTTCGGGGCGTTTTTCAAATCTTCGAAAGAAAAAACATCAGGCTCGGATTTCATGAGCCAAAATTTTTGCGCCATGAGTTGTCCTTTCAGGCTAAAAGATGGCAGAAGCGATAACCTGCATCACAACATCAATTTAGAATACAGCGTGCTTTTTCGCAACGATAATATGAAAATGTCGGTCGCGCGGTTCATGCATTCTCTCGTTCTACCGTTTTTGTGTTGTTTTCAAGAGATATTTTTCTTACTTGAGACATCCAATCAGAAAGACCGAAAAATGATCTCGTTGAGATGAGCATAGAGGAGAGATATCATGGACCTGAGAGTCGGTCAGAGCGCCAGCCGTAGCCTGACGCTCAGCCAGCAGCATGTACAAAAATATTATGAAATCACGGGGGATCGCAATCCCCTGCATTTTGACGAAGACTTTGCGGCGAAGACCAAATTTGGCAAGCTGGTGGTTCAGGGCGGCTTGACCACCGGATTGCTGCATGCACTGGTGGCAATGGATATGCCGGGCCCGGGCACGGTTTTTCTAAGCCAGAACTGGAAATTTACGGCGCCGGTATTCATTGGCGACACCATCACCGCTGAGGCAACCGTCAAGCATGTACATGAAAACAAGCCGGTTTGCCAGCTCGAGGTGAAAGTCTCAAGGCACACAGGCGAGATTGTGCTGGAGGGGGAGGCCTGGTGCTATCAGTTCATACCGTCAACTTAGCTGTTCGTGGGCGGCGCCCAGGAGGCCAGCAGAAACCGGCGCAAGTTTTGCGTGTATCTGCTTTAGCGGCAGCTTGTTTTGGCGCGCCAGCTTCTTGCAGTCCTCGAACTCGGGTGTAGCTGTCACCACCTCGCCATCGAGGGAGGCCAGTTTGAAGCGTACTTTTCCGAGTTCTGTCTCTATCTCTACAGACTGGCGCTGCAGCTTTTTGCGCCGCTCCTGCCGGATGCGCATGCCGATGCTGGTGGTTTCCGTAAACAGCGTGCGCACGACAGCATGTTCTGCATCGGCTTCGCACAGGACCGTGAGCTTGACGGCCGGCCGGTTTTTTTTCATTTGGATGTTGGTGAGATAGACGTCCAGCGCCCCCTGTTGCATCAAGTTGTCCAGCACCGAATCATAAAACTGTGGATTCATATCGTCGATGTTGGTTTCGATCACCGTCACAATGTCGGTGTCGTAGCTGCTTGCTTTCTGGCCGATGAAGATGCGGAGCACATTGGCGTGTGCCATATCCCTGGAGCCGGCGCCGTACCCCACGCGTTCGATGGTCATGTCTGGCATGGCGCCAAAAGAAGTCGCGATTTCCGTGATAATCGCTGCGCCCGTTGGCGTGACCAGCTCTTCCCGAGCCTCACCGCTGTAAACCCGAATGCCTTTGACAAGCTCTGCTGTTGCCGGCGCCGGCACCGGCAGTTTGCCATGCGCTGTATTGACGAAGCCTGAGCCCAAATTAAGCGGCGAGCAACATACCTGCTGCACCCCAAGAAGCTCCAGGCCGGCGAGCGCACCGACGACATCGATGATGGTATCCACCACACCGATTTCATGAAAGTGCACGCTGTCGACTGCCTTGCCGTGTATCTTTGCCTCGGCCTCTGCCAGCCTGCGGAAGACCGCCTTGGACGACTGCTTGATCGCCGGTGGCAGATCGGAGCGCTCCACCAGCTTGTTCATGTCGGACAGATGGCGGCAGGCTTTTTTGTGCTCGTTAACGACTTCGAATTTGCTCGCTGTCAGCGTGCCTCGCGTAACCCTGCTGAGCTCAACATCATCATCCGGCAGATTGAGTTTGGCTAATTCCGCTTTCAGCCGGGAGAAATCGAGACCGGCGTCCAGCAAGGCTCCGATGAACATATCGCCGCTGATGCCGGAGAAACAGTCGAAGTAGGCTATTTTAGGCATGTCGAAGTGTCAAAGTGTTAAAGTGCTAAAGTGCATTATTCATGAATTCGCCCTTTTGAG
>CAZVSL010000831.1:0-2279 GCA_964629935.1 uncultured Calditrichaceae bacterium
TGAGCTTGCAGAAACGGAATACGAAAAATTTCGTGTACGCCAGGACCAGGAATATCAATCCGATTTTGACCGGACGGTTAAAAAACTGAGGAAAAACAAGGAGTGAAGGCTATCAGGCGAACATCTACGCATTATCCAATTGAGTGGATCAGGGATGAGGCGTTATGAATGTGTAGATGCTGTGGAGCAAACCGCAGATTTCACCCGCAAGCGGATTCTGGCTATCCGTAGCCTTCTAGATGAAACGCTGGAAAAGGCCAGAGCAGAATTGCCGCAGCGCGTGTATTCTAAGGAATTAATAGAATTGCTATTCTATCAGCCTTATTGTAAAGTGCAGTTTCTCGTTGATGCTGGAATAGCCAAACGTCAGGCCGCTGCAGACTATTTGAGTGAATTGGAAAGGATGGGCGTTCTGAGTAGCCAAAAAATTGGAAAAGAAAACCTTTACTTGAATGTCCGCCTGTTTGAGCTATTAGCTTGGTAAAAACGGAACATGTCGATGGTATCGACACGTTTCAAAAACGTGTCGACAAACTTCGACTTTATCGACATGTAATCTTCGCAAAAAATCAGAACCCGTGTCGCCGGTAGACACATGCTTTTGGTCCCCAAAACCCGGTTTTAAGGACACATTTTTGGGAATCAGTGCATCCTCGAGCGCATCGACAGGTTTTTATATGTGTCGAAAAACACAATATGTCAAGATGACCAAATGACCTTTACTGGAAACTCAAGTCATGGGCAAAACAACCCACAGAAAACCAGAGGTAACCTTTCCACGCTGCCTCTGTGAACACGAGCTTCATGGCTCGATGAGTTTTCGTTCAGTGGTTTTGCCTGCCTTTGCCTCGGCTATGGATTGCCGCAAATGTGCCGCATTTGCCGGATTCGAGAGCAGGTAAAGCGTCTCTTGCCACGACTGAAACTCGTCGAGGGACAGCAAGATGGCTTTTTCGCCCTTGTTGTTGAGAATGATCATGGGCTCTGCGTCAGCGAGAACCTGTTCGATGAGCTGATCGAGGTCTTTTTGCGCTTTTTTTTGTCGTGATGGCGTTCATAAATCAGTCCTTTGTGTCAGTGTATTTCATTTCTAATGTACGCAATAATGGAGTTGTGTGCAAGAGTGAAATGCTCGGCTTAGCTTCAAACTAACGTTGGCACTCGATGCCCATATTTGATTTTCATGGTTATTTTTTCAAGCATGATGAGCACGTTTTTGAAAACGTGTCCACAAAATACCATTTTAAGGATAAGTTGGCGGAGGTGCTAGAGCAGATGCGGGGTATCTGGAGGAGTTGGTGTAGTAGTGTCTTAAATCATGAATCGTCTAAACACCGGGAACAATGAAAGCAAATAATATGCGAGACACAATATTTGTTAGTCACGCGAATCCTGAGGATAATGAATTTGCGCAATGGATAGCCTTACAACTTGCAAAGCAGGGTTATGCTGTTTGGTGTGATTTAACGCAACTTCTTGGGGGTGAGGATTTTTGGAGTGATGTTGAGAGCGCCTTGCGGCAAAGAACCGATAAGTTTTTGTATGTGCTATCTGCTATTTCCAACAAAAAGAAGGGACCACTCAATGAGCTAATGGTCGCGACAAACATGATGAAGAAAGAAAAGCTGAATGATTTCATTATTCCTTTGCGGATTGACAATATGCCCCATGGTGACATCAACATTGAATTATCAAGGCTAAATGCTATCTCATTTAATACGAGTTGGGCTAAAGGATTAGATCAATTATTAAAGAAGTTTGAAAAGGATGGAGTTGAAAAGAACAAGAATTTTTCACCTCAAGCGGTTTCAATCTGGTGGAGAAAACAGTTTAATGCTGAAACTGGGGTTGTATCAAGTCCAGAAAAGTATTTATCTAACTGGTTACAAATTGAGTCACTACCGAATAAAATCAATTTTCATGCCTTTGAAGCGAAGGCTAAGAAAGACTTACAAGTATTAAGGCAATTGCAATTTCCCGTATTTCGTAATAAACATCATCTTATTTCCTTTGCATCTGCAGCGGACATTAGAAAGGGCACTGATTCATTAATATCGATCAAAGATACCCATACAATCTTAACTGACGATTTTCTTTTAAGTGATGGAGCTTCTAAAGTTGTAGATACCAGAGATGCAAAGAGATTTGTCGCCCGTTTGTTGAATATCGGCTGGGGTCAAATGGTGAGAAGATTAAACATGCCCACTTATGAAATGGCAAATAAAGTAAACGTATCGAATCGGCCTGTATTGTTTGACAGTCCCGTGACTTATAATGAG
>CAZVSL010000832.1:0-2277 GCA_964629935.1 uncultured Calditrichaceae bacterium
GAGCCGCTTGATTGTCACGCAGGGCATCCACGACCGCTTCGTCGAGGCCATGCAGGCGCGTATCCAAAAACTCAAAGTAGATGACGCCCTGGCTGACGGCACGGAAATCGGGCCGGTGGTCGACCAGGCGCAGCTCGACAAGGACCTGGAATACCTGGAAATCGGCAGGAAAGAAGGCGCGAAACTGGTCTGTGGGGGCGAGCGGCTCAAGCGCAGTAAGGAAGGTTACTACCTGGCGCCGGCCCTGTTCACAGAAACGCACAACGACATGCGCATCAACCGCGAGGAGATTTTCGGTCCGGTTGCGACCGTCATCAAAGTTAAAGACTACGCCGAAGCGCTGGCCGTTGCCAATGATACCGAGTTTGGCCTGTCCACGGGTATCTGTACGACTTCGCTCAAATATGCCAACGATTTCCGCGACAACGCCCAGGCCGGCATGGTAATGGTAAATCTGCCGACCGCCGGGGTCGATTACCACGTGCCGTTTGGCGGCAGCAAAGGCTCGAGCTACGGTACGCGCGAGCAAGGCAAGTATGCGGTTGAGTTTTATACGACGGTTAAGACGTGCTACGTGGCGCCGTGATGGCAATAAATTCGAAATCCGAAGTTCTAAATCCGAAACGAGCTTGACAAGGGACCGCGGATAGAGACATTAAGCGATTTCATAGAAAGTGAATTGGCAAGACTGGAGCACTCGCATATGGGCAAGAGGACCATAGCTCCACCAGTCGAGGTGTTAAATGAGCTTTTCTTGAATGTTCTGAGTGAAGTTTGGTCATAGGGCTACCATCGGAAGAATTTTGTTTTTTGAGACTGTAATACTCTTGGAAAGTCGTTTCATTATGCAGACAAAAGGGGTTGTTTATGCATGATTACTTTATTAAATTATGCATTAATTTAGGAAAGGAGTTGTCACATGAGAACAACAATTGATATACCTGAGAACTTGATTAAGGAAGCGATGAGAGTAACAAAAGCTCCGACAAAAACTGCTCTAATCAAACAGGCTCTTCATGAGATAATTCAAAGGAATAAGATAAAGTCATTGAAGGATTACAAGGGGAAAATAGATATTGATATCGACTTGAATGCTATAAGAGACAGAGATGAATATCTTGGTCGATAGTTCTGTGTGGATTGATTACTTCAGAAGCGGTACAAACTCTGAAATATTAGATAGTTATATTGAAAGTAATCTCATTTGCACAAACGATTTGATACTGGCAGAATTAGTACCCTTTCTGCGAGTAAAGAGACAAACGCGCGTTATAAAACTACTTAATGAGATTACGACTATACCGCTCAATATAAACTGGAATAACGTTATTGACTATCAGACCTTATGTCTGCGGAATGGCATTAATGGGATCGGCATCCCTGACCTGATCATTTTGGACAATGCTATTCAGAATAGTCTGCTTTTATTCACACTTGAGAAGCATTTCAGTTTAATCCGAGAGCACATTGATTTTGATATGCCTTAGAAGCGCTGCTTTCGACTGGAAGAAAACGTAGCTTTTTGGAACTTCGATGGCCGTAATGCGGAACAATGAATAGTAAACCAGAAACAACACGTAGTCTCGCGGAACAAGCCTATCAGCGCATCGAAGAACTGATCGTAACCCTGAAGTTGGCGCCGGGCACGCATTTCTCCGAGGCGGAGCTGAGCCAGCAGCTCGGTATCGGTCGCACGCCCATTCGGGAGGCGCTACAAAGATTGGCAGCCGACCGTTTGATTACGACTATTCCGCGCCGTGGTATGATGGTCACTGAGATTAACATCGCCGACCATCTGGCGCTGCTGGAAACGCGCCGGGTGCTCGACAGACTGATCGCCTCACGCGCAGCCAAACGAGCCGGCCGGAAACAGCGTCAGCAGCTACGCAGCCTTGCCGAAACCATCACACAAGCCGCCCAAAAGTCTGATTTGGCAAGGTTCATGCGCCTGGACCGCCAGTGCGACCAGATTCTGGAGGCGGCGTCACGTAACCCGTTTGCTGTGCGTGCCTGCGCGCCGCTGCATGCACACTGCCGGCGCTTCTGGTACCGCTATCAGGAAAACGGCGATCTGAACGAGTCAGCTCGCCTGCATGCCCAGGTCATGAACGCTGTCGCCTCCGGTGACAGCCAGGCTGCGGCGCAGGTCTCGGACCAATTGCTCGATTATCTTGATGCGTTCGCGCGTGCGGCGCTGGAGTTCTGATCGTAAGTTGGAAATCGGAAACCGAAAACCGAAAACCGAAAACCGGAGGCCGGGACATCTGAACCCGAAAC
>CAZVSL010000833.1:0-2266 GCA_964629935.1 uncultured Calditrichaceae bacterium
CGCCGCATGGCAACTTCAACCTGCGCGCCCTCAACGGGCTGACCATCGGTGTTGACGATGCGAATTTCAAGATCGCTCTTGCGGTACTGTTCGATGCGCGCCTGCGCCTCGGTGCGCCAGGCCGCCCCGGGCCCACGGCCGATATAATCGAGATGAAAGTTCGAATGCGGCAAGTCGCTCCCAGTCAGCGTATCTTTGAAATTCAGCAATGCCAAACCGCCAAGCTCGAATTGCTGCGCCATGAATCCCATCTGCACGCCGTATCGCCCAACCCCGACCGGCAAGTCCAGAGTCGCCTGAAAGGGGATGATGCGTTGCTGCCACGCATCATCCAACAATTGCCGTCTTGTAAGCGGCTCGCGAAACGGAGACTGGTTCTCGCCGACGATGCTGCGCACGGCGCCGTGGCCGCGTTCGCCGCCCAGGCCGCGCAGCCAAACGACGAGCAGAAGAACATCACCCTCTTCGATATCCACCCGGGTTGGCATGTGAGCGCCGTATTGCCAGAAATTCTCCGGCCGTGAGGTCGTGGTGAAACGTATCGCCCTGCTAAACGGCTGACCTTCGACATCGATGTCCTCGTAACTCACATTCTGCGAAGCAGAGACCTGCTCAAACGCAGCATCCTCAGTCTCGCCCAGCACCCACGCGCCGCCGGAGATCCCATATTCGCTTTCGAGCTGGCTACGCAGCCACTCGTGGTAGGAATCTTCCTGTGCCGAGGCTGTAAAAGCGATAATCAACGCAAAAACTATAGTTTGAAACTTGCTTGACATGACTACTACTCCGATCTTGATAGTGACCCTTGGTATTTCATAGGATTATTTGTTTAAGACTGCTTCGCTAAATTGGATTTTCGTATGGGAATGCGGCCTCATATACCCTTCGACAGGCTTCCAAACGTAGCGAATTCGTCTCAGCAGTTTTGTGGCGATGCGAACGATGGCATCCTGCGGTTTCATCCTCTGAGTCAGTTTGTTAAAGGCCAGGAGTAAAACCGGGTCCTTTCGAATCGCCACCCAAGCTGCTTCTATAATCAAATGTCGCAAATAACGATTACGACGATTTGAAAGCCCTTTAACGTGGCAAGTATCGCCAGTGCCTTCTACTGACGGCGCCAGGCCGAAATAGGCTTTAAGTTGGTCGAATTTGGGAAATCGGTCCATGGTCATTAGTTCAGTATAAAATGCTAAAGAACAAACCGTACCAATGCCAGGAATTGAGCGTAACAGCCGGACCTGCTCGCTGAGCTCGGCATCCTTGAGATGGCGACGTAACAGTTTGGTGATTTGAGCAACACGGTTGCTATGTTGTGCTAATTCTTCCAAAGAAAAATCCAAATAAGCCTTCGCTGATTGATGTGAGAATTCTACAGCTTGCAGCCAGGCAATGAACCGTTTTGACCAGTGAGGTATTTGTTGATGAGAAGGTATTTTAATGCCATAGAAGTACAAATGGCCTTTGATACGGTTTTTTACTCGAGTTCGGTTTTGCATTGTTTTGGAACGTAACCGGTACAACGAGCGCAACGCCTGGTGCAATGAATCCGGAATATAGATACTCTTCAATGATTGGTTCTCTAACTCACGTGAACTCTTGCCAGCATCAATTTTGTCCGATTTAGAGTTCTTTTCCTTGTCGGTAGTTGGTACATCCGGGGCATGAATAACCAAATTGCGAAATCCATTTTGCTCAAGAACACGATGAATCCAAAAACCACAAAAACCAGCCTCGTAAGCACTAATATAGATGCCACCTGGATAATGACGGTGCATGTAGCGAACAAGTTCATGCGGCGATGGATTCATTGAAAAACGCTTTAGCTCCTTTCGATGCGAGCGGATACACACACTCCAATTTTTCTCATGAACGTCCAATCCAACATGAAATACTTGACCCGAAAAATCAAGTTGATTACTTTGGTCATGCATGATAGCTCCTTTCGCGCTTGGTTTAATTGTCTTCTTATAACGAACACCAAGTAGTAAGAAAGGAGCTTTATTTTTTAACCGCAACCTTAACATAAGGTCTCAGGTTACGGAGCAAGGCGGACATCGAGCTTGTCTGTATTGAGCTTTGCTGAAGTGTCGAAATGCCCGCTTCGTTCAAAATTTGCCGAACTAGTAGTATAGGGAGCAAAAACGAGAGAATTGGCTCACAAAGCGAGCCGGAATTATTCGGAGTGCAATACTTCAGTATCGCGATTCTTGTTGGCTCTATGTCGTTTTGTGTGGGTAAATTCCAAACGTGCCATTCTATAACGTGA
>CAZVSL010000834.1:0-2263 GCA_964629935.1 uncultured Calditrichaceae bacterium
CAAGGACGGAAGATGGGGTTGGCCGGATGGATACGTTTGACTTCAAAACCTTAGTACCGAAAATCTCTTCAAAATCCTGGACATCGTTAGCTTCAAATTCAAAAACCGCAAGAACTGGTCTGAAGGCATTAATGTCTTGTCCGCGAAGGCGATCTACTTTTTCTAACCAGGCGGGATACTCATCATGAACGGAGAAAGTCACGTGTTTTCGATCTGGCCGCAGCCTGTAAAGAGCTTGCAGAAAGGCTGTCTTGCCAGACTCGTTTTTCCCTACTAAGCATGTGACATCATCTTGAATCTGTACATCTGTTGAATCAATGATATTTCTAAACTTGCGGATATTGACTTTGATTAATTTCATCGTTTGTTTAGAGTTGAATCATCCAAATCCGTATTACAAGCCATATTGTCCTTCCTTGGCTTATTGTTATGAGTCCATTCAACATGGGAAATCTAACACTGTAAGTCCCCGTAAACCGATGTTGTAACCCTTCCCATTATTAAATCTCATGGTCTGTCGGAAAGCCACTTAAAATCCAAGACGAATGTGTCTTATATGAACATTTCACAAGATAAATCAACTCAATCATTGTGCATAATGTTTTTTTGTGTCTTAAAGGGAGCACAAAAACAAGTTAACACCTTTTGCAAAATTTTCAACCAAAAAATCACATTGTAGCAATATTTTGCGTTTGAGCAGTTGCACGTATTTGCGCCGAGAAACCACACGGTTGTAGGACATTTGCAGTCAGGACTTCACCAAGGCATCTGGGGCCACAGCGACAGAGAATGCCGGAGACTCAAAATGGCAAATAAAAGCCGCTTACAACATCTCAGGCCTCATTCCTCACAACCTCATCCGACGCAATATTACCCTCCTTGTCATAAGCCACATACCGTTTCCGCTTTGGCTCCAAACTCAGCATGGTTTCCATATCCAAAAGCATGCCGTTGCGGGTGTAGTCTGAGAATTCCAGGATACCGGTGTCCATGCGGATGGCGTCCTCCGGGCAGGCTTCGACGCAGTAGCCGCAGAAAATGCACAGCCCGATATCGATGTCAAAGCGCTCAGGCATCTTCTCGATTTGCGGCTCGTCCGGCTTTTCGCGGGCGATGATGTAGATGCATTTTGCCGGACAGACGGTTTCGCACATCATGCAGGCGACGCAGCGCGGCGAGCCATCCTCTCGTTTGGTCAGCCGGTGCAAAGTGCGCAGGCGCGGAAACAACGGCCGCAGAAATTCGGGGTATTGGATGGTTACCGAACCCAGCCATTTCAAATCGAAACCGAGCACACGCAGAATATGCGCGGTCATGTTGCGCAGGAAGTGGCGCGTGGTCAACCACACCCCGCCGAAAACGCCCGGCAGGTAGGTTTTCTCCCACAATGTCAGGGGCTTATGTTTGTCACGAACATTCATTCTTTTTCACCACAAAGACACGAAGGAAACACTAAGAACACAAAGGCGCTTTGGCCATATTGTACAGGATAGACTACAAATCACGATTACGTTTTTCGATTTTTGATGTTCGGCCATCACTTTGTGGTTCTTTGTGACCCTTTGTGGCCTGGTGGTTAAAGTGGTTAAACTATTCAGTATCAAGATTAAACCAATAAAATTATCAATCCCGTAACCAGAATATTGGCCAGGGCGATGGGCAGGATGTACTTCCAGCCCAGGCGCATGATCTGGTCATATCGAAACCGCGGCAGGGTCCAGCGGATGGTCATCTGCAGCCACAGAAAGACCATCACTTTCAGGGTGAAGCCGACCACCTGCAACGCGGCCACTGCCCAATTGGACATCAGGATCTCGCTGCCCCAGGGAAAATGGAAGCCATCTGCGGCGAGATACGGAACCTGCCAGCCGCCAAAGAAGAGGGTCACGGTAATAGCGGAGACCATCACTGTCTCGATAAAATCCGTCAGAAAATACATGCCGAAGCCCATACCGCTGTATTCCAGAAAGTAGCCGATGATCTCCGACTCGCCTTCCGGCGGATCGAAAGGCACGCGCTTGCTTTCGGCGATGCCGACGGTCAGAAACAGCAGAAAGCCAACGGGCTGCAGCAAGACGCCCCATTTCGGCAACCACCCCCAGAAATAATCGCCCTGCCAGCGCACCATCTCCTGCAGATCGACCGTCTGGTAAACCATGATGGCGCCAAAGATGGAGACACCGAGCGCGACTTCATAAGATATCATCTGCGCCGAGGCGCGCAGCCCGTTTCGCCTGGCGCGGATGGTCCACAACGGCGAGGC
>CAZVSL010000835.1:0-961 GCA_964629935.1 uncultured Calditrichaceae bacterium
GCGCGCCCTGTTCACGTCAAAGACCTGCCACGTGAAGATGCCTTTAAGATACCCGACTTGATCCGCACAAAGATCAACCTGCTGCCGCAAGGGATTCAGCAGGTGCGCACAGTGGAAATCGAAGGTCTCGATCTGCAAGCAGACGGCGGCACACACGTGGCCAACACGAAGGAAGTCGGTAGAATTAAGGTGGTGGAGCACAAGAGCAAAGGCAAACTCAACAAACGCATTCGCATCCAGGTGCTGGATGAATGAACGGCAGCACGATAGGGCTAATGCTCGCCAGCTCTATACATTTTTTCGCCCGCACGAATCGGAACCGGCAATTTGTTCTCAGCAGGCGGGATGGGACAATTGTAGCCATCTTTACCATAGGCGCACGATGGATTATAGGCCAGATTGAAATCCAGCTCGTAGATGCCAGACTCGTTGAGCCGTAAATCCAAATATCGACCGCCTGAGTACGTTTCCTTTCCGGTGGTTTCATCCATGAATGGAACAAACAGATAGCCCGGATACTGAGACTGAACATCCAAAAGCCTGTAAACCTGTAGTGTGCAAGGCCGGCCATCTAACTCAAAGGCGAAATACCCGTATTTTTCAGCATCCCGCTGCATCCCCGTGCTTGTTACTATCTTGAACACTTCCTTATCATCATATTCGTGCAACGGCAGACGGAACCGATATTTGTTGTCGACCGGATAGTAGTCCAGGCCCTGGAAATTGCTCTTGTGCGACTCTGGCAGCGGCGACTGTGGCCCGGATTTGAAAGCACGATCCTTTGCCTGTCTGTGGGCCCGGATCTGCACGCCAACCTCGTCCTGGCCAGGGATGGGCTCCCACTCACGAGGTTCTTCTACTTTATCACATGCAATAAAGGCAACGACTAGTACAATCGTTAGCAAGCGTTTCATAATACTCCGGATGTGTGTATACGAACGGGACTCTTCTGTGGAACAGC
>CAZVSL010000835.1:971-2263 GCA_964629935.1 uncultured Calditrichaceae bacterium
ATTTATATTTCGACTCATGCGCATTTTTCCGGCGCCGGGATAAGACAAAGAAACTGAAAGGGCTCTGAGCCGGTGTTGACAAATTGATGCTTTTCATTAGGTGCAACAAAGACGGCATCGCCGGAACGAAGCTTATGCTCATCTACCTGCCCACGCAGCACGCCTTTTCCTGACAGTACAAATATCTCGTGTTCATAATTATGATGATGATAGGGTGTGTGGCCGCCGGGCGCCACAGTGAACATGCGCATGGCAAAGTTCTCCGCACCCTCGCGCTCCGAAATCAACAGGCGCATGCGCGCATCTTTGGCTCCCTCCATCTCAACTTTTGTCTCATCGATATCATCAATATGATGGATTTTCATATTTATCAACCTCCAAATCTTTACGTTTGAGAGTGTGCGGCTGTCTCTACATATCTGGGCCGCTCAATGTATTCGATCGGGTCTTCGACTCCGGCCTGTTGGAAACCACGCAGCCTGAAACCGCAGCTATCACAAACACCACAAGCCCGGTCCTCACGCTGGTAGCAAGACCAGGTTAACTCGAATGGCACACCCAGCTCCTGTCCCAGGCGCACGATCTCCCATTTCTTCTTTTCGATGATCGGCGTTTCGAGGGATATCCTGGTTTCAGGTCTCGTGCCGACGTCTATGACATTCTCGAAGGCATCGTAGAATACGCGCCGGCAATCCGGGTAACCGGAGCTGTCCTCTTCAACGGCGCCAACAAAAATGCGGCGTGCCTTCAGAACTTCCGCCCAGCTTGTCGCCACTGCCAGCAGATTCGCATTTCTGAACGGAACATAAGACGTGGGAATTTCTTTGCTATCGAGGTCTGCATACGAAATCTCAACGTTATCATCTGTTAAGCTGGAGGCGCCTATTCGTGCGAGATGTGCAACACTCACAACAAGTTTCTGCTCGGCCGCGTAATGTTTCGCAAGTGCGTCAAAAGCCTGCAGCTCCCGCGCCTCGGTGCGCTGGCCATAATTCAGATGGAGCAGCGCAAGCCGGTTGGTTTGCGCCGCGATCGCGATGGTCACGGCGCTGTCCAGCCCCCCGCTTGCCAACACGACTGCCAGGTCCATCACTTGCTTCCCTCCTGCTGATATGTTGCTTTTACCACTGACCGCATGCCGCCGCGCACACTGAATTCACCAGTGACTTCCATACGCCGGGGCTTGCATGCGGCGACCAGGTCATCGAGGATCTTGTTGATAACGGCTTCGTAGAAAATGCCTTCGTTGCGATATGCTAAGAAATAGTATTTCAAGGCCTTCAACTCCAGGC
>CAZVSL010000836.1:0-2256 GCA_964629935.1 uncultured Calditrichaceae bacterium
AAGCTAACCCACCACTACATATTGTGGTTCAACCCAGAGTTGGGAGAAGAACCAAGAAAAAAGCCTGCCATCACCTTTGGTGGCAGGCTTTTGAAAACCTCTCTCTGCCGGCTGTTTTCCAATCTTCCCGTCTTAAAACTCCATCCGCATCCCAATTCTCAAGCGTCGGCCATGGTCAGTGCGTAACGGATCAAATAGCCGATAAGCACGCACACCCGTCTGGTCCGGTTGATCAATCACGTTGTTTTCATCGAACAGATTGCGAACTTCGAAAAATGGTTTGAGCCGGCCATTCAGGAGGCGGTTGGTTTTCCAAATCACCTTCAGATCGAGCAAATTACGCCACGACAGCCTTTGATCGTTGGGTGAGGTGCTGGTCTCTGTAGTGACGGGCAACGGGCTCTGTAAACGATAGAGCAGATTGAAGGTCAATCGTCTGGTCTTGACCGAGGCATCAAAGACGAGTGAGTGGCGTTGATCCCAACTCAGAGGGAACTCGGCTCCCTCCTCCAACTGCAGATCGGTATCGAAGACAATTTGATTGAATTCCTCTTCAGCAGTAGAATTGGTGCCACGCGCTTTCATATAAGTATAGATGACTCTGGCGGAAAGAGCGCTGGTGAAGCGCTTTTGCAACGTAACCTCCAGGCCCGATGCGCTGCCAAAGCCTGAGTTTATATACTGCGAATAACCTATAGTGGGCGGTTCTGTTTCAAAGCTGGTGTCCTCGTTGAGGAGGAAAGTCTGCGTATCAACCAGATTCTGGAACTTCTTGGTGAAGGCGGTCAACACGAACAGCATGTCATCAGTGACGATCCGCTTGTAGCTCAGTTCGGTTGAGACCGTGCGGATCGGGGATAAATCCAGGTTACCAATAATGGGCAAATAGGTGTCCAGCCTGTAATTCGTATTAGCATAGAGATAATACAGGGGCGGCATCTGATAATACCAACCATAGTTAAAATGAATGCGTTCGTATTCCGAAAGCGGCAGAGAAATGCCCAACCGTGGTGATATGGGATTATGCTCCTCTGAGGCTTGCTCTGCCGGGGGACTGTTCAAGCGTAGTTGCAGATCTTTGAATGATTGTGGCACTTCCTCGATTGAAATCTTTGGAGAAAAGACATCATAACGCAAACCCAGGTTTGCTGTTATGCCTTTGAACTCAATTTTGTCCTGAAAATACAGAGCAAAAAAGATAGGATTATATTCGAAGTCGTTTTGAAGTCGATTGAAAGCAATCGATTGCACCGTGTTCCGTCCATTTATCGGAATGGCGGTATATCGAACATTGTTCGAGCGAATGCGATGACTTTGAACTTCGATGCCTGTCTTAATCAGGTGATGTGACGTCAGTTGTCCTACAAGGTCGACTTTGTAGAGATTGATATTCTCTTTGGTTTCCTCTTCCCACGGCTGCGAACCGTCCGTCACCCGGCTGCTCGGGTCTGTTGGGTCTTCAAATGTGAGATCCGGAGGTTCTTCACCCACGTCTCCCAACACCAGACGCTTGTTGGTATAGTTTGCAAACCTGAATGAAGCAAAGAACTTCGGGCTAAACGTATGGGTCAGGGAGGCGCTCAGACGGCGACTGAAATGCTTGTTTTCCGCCAGGCCGAGCGGGTTCAAACGCCATTGCGGGTCAAACCGGCGCCATTTCCAGTTTGAAAGCAAGCCCTGAAGTGTCAAGATAGTATTTCGTGCAATGTCAAAAGAGAGTTTGCCGTTGAGGTTGTAATTGGAGAAAATCGGTGACCCGAACGTATCCTCAAGCTGTTCACGATGTTGGGTATCACTCAGGTTCAGATCAGCGGAAACAAAATACTTGGCATTGATGACCGGCCCGCCAAGCCCTACGGTTAGTGGGCCGCCTACGTTAAGCTCCAATCTGCGACTGTTGTCACTGCCTGCCAATTGAGTTTCAAACAGGTCGGAGTAAAACTTGAATCCGCCCTCAACCTGGTTGCGGCCATCTTTTGTGATGACGTTGACCACGCCGGAAGTGGCGCCGCCGTACTCAGCGTTAAACCCGCCTGTCTGCACCATGGTCTCGATGATTGAGCTGTTGGGTAACGTACTGGCGACTTCGCGTGAATAGCCGCTTTGGATTGGCAGGCCATCCAAAAGGTACATTACGCCGGTTTCCCGGCTGCCACGCACGTGACTGCCGACAACGCCCGGCAGCAGAGCAACGGCCTCCATGTAAGAATCGATGGGCAGGCGGTCGTTGATTTCCTCTCCGGAGATGAAATAGGT
>CAZVSL010000837.1:0-2254 GCA_964629935.1 uncultured Calditrichaceae bacterium
TGGGTGGAGTCGGTGGCGGATTGTTGAGCAAGGGCGGCAAGCTTGTCAGTTATTTGCGGCATGGCACCAAAGTGGATGACGCGCTGAGTGTTGCGGATGATATGGTTAATTTGGCGGATGATGTTGGAAATGTGGCGGATGATATTGTGAACCTTTCAGATGATGCTGTAAGCGGAGGCACTCAGCTTTCGAAAGAGGCTCAGAAGGGCATTAGTTCTCTTCAGAAACAAGTATCTGGACATCAGAAAAAACTTGCGGATTATATTAAGAATCCGGATAAGTTTGACAATAAGGGTTTGCTGAAGAGTGCTAAAACGAAGGCGCAAAGAGAGAAGATAATTCAAGGGAGAATCAGAAAACTGCAAAATGAGATCAAAAAGTTTGAGAATGAAATCGACAAACTTAGAAGTGGAGGATGATATGGAGGTATCTCTTTCTGAGCTTCGTTTGATTGGTGAGAGCCTGTTCGAGCATCTCGAAAATAAAGGAGTTGATGTTATCGATATTCCTCATGATTACTATTGGGTTATTCCTGAACAGGCTAGATACGATACCCATGATGAGCCATCCGAATTTGAAATGGGGCAGTTGTCTGATGATATCAAGGAGTTGCGGAAGCTTTTGGAATCAAAGAAAGAGCCAATTGGATATGCCCTTGTATGGTACGCTGCCATTTTAAGTGCAGTAGGTGAAGCAAGCGTATCGTAGTGCTTTCGAAGCAACTGTCATAATTGTCATCCGTTGATTTTAACTCAAAGGGCTCGAGAAATATGTTGTTCTTGAGCCCTTTTGCAATCAAGAAAAGCAGTTAACTGGACAAGAAATAAAAGGTGACTTTCAAACAGCCGCTCTAAACTAAAGGATGGGAAGAGAAAAATCTTCCACGCGACAAGCAAATCTAAGATAGCCAAGGTAGAAGTGTTTGATCCGGCCAAGAAATTTCTTGAGAAAGTTAATTTCGTGGAGTGATCAACTATGACCACAATAAATCGGAAAACAATCATTGATTTGCTTGCGCGATGGAGATTAGACCAACTTACCGAAGTCGAGTTACATGAAGAAATTGAGTCAATTTGGGAACGCGACGATTGGTCTCAATATCCTCATGAAGATTCACGCTCTATCTTGGTGGAAGTTTTGTCACAGTTAGAGGTTCTCAATCATCAGCTTATAATTAAGGAAGATATTCCAGCTATTGTTGACTTCTTAAGCACTCCAAAAGGCAAGGAACTGGAAGCATGGAAAAATTGGATGGCTTATTGGGATAATGTGGATTATGAGCGACGAAAACAACTCCTGAAACACAATCCGTATTACTCGACATGAGGTAAATCATCTAATAGCGACGACAATCTCAGAGCTTTGCTAAGTGACCTTGGTGACTGTCGCTAAAGATGAGTAATAAGCTGCTTTCGGCTAACAATCGGTTCAACTGGACGGCTATTCAGTGGCGTGATTTTCGCTTTTTGCAGATTCAAGAGTACATCTCTTTTTCCAAGTTTCTGTTCTGAATGGCCGCCAGTTAACCGTGCCGTTAGGCGAATAAGATCATCCTGAAGGGCAATTCAAAGCAGTAGATTTAGAAAGTACTTTCAATATGGCAAATCGACGGCAATTATTTCAATATAAAGGCAATTGTTGCGCTTATTGCGGACTCAGCGTAAAAGAGATGATTGCACGTTATGACACTTTGAATAGAATGTTCGAATTTAACCATATTGATCCGAATGAGAAGCACCCAAATTATGATAATATTATACGACGTGTTATCTCAACTGAACAGCTTAATGAGATAGATAAATGTATTTTATTATGTAAGAAGTGCCATGGTATTCTTCACGCTCAAAACATAACCGCTGAATTGGATATTACAGTAAAAATTGGCTCACGAAAGATTAGTCAGAGATTAAAAGGACAATTAATTATTGATAAGGTGGAACAAAAAGCTACTTTTCTTACAAATGAGCGAGTCTTGGTTATTCCATATCGAGTTCACCTGGGAGAAAAAGACACACATATCCTATCTGGGAAAGATCTAGAGAAAGATAACTATTTACTTAACTTCTTAAAAAATATTGAACATTATAAAACAGTCAAAATATATGAATTTAATAACCCAAAGCTTTTAATGCATGCAGAGCATATTCACGATAATGTCGTAAAAGTAAGACAAAAAATTGGATTTCCTGTTTGCACTTTAGGTTCTTCTCCCAACTCTGGGTTGAACCACAATATGTAGTGGTTAGAATGTTGG
>CAZVSL010000838.1:0-1810 GCA_964629935.1 uncultured Calditrichaceae bacterium
AAATGCGCGCGATTTTATTGGCTTGCTCAGCGCACACATATACAAAGAGGATAACGTGCTTTTCCCCATGGCGACCAACGTTCTCGATAAGCCCCAGGCAGAGCAATTGCTTACGGATTTTAAAACTATTGAATCTGAAGCTGGCGGCCGCAGACACGCCCATTATGTCGCTATGGCCAAAGAACTCTGTGCCGCGCATGGCATCGACTTCCTGGATGATGGCGCCATAGCCACAATACAGAAAGAATTGGGCGCGGCGCAAAAGTAAATGAGCCTGAGCAGAAACATGACCGACAAGCGAGATTCAGCAAAAATTGGAGATGGATCGTGCCGCTCAGATGCCGCGGATTTTCTGGGCTGCACCTTGCCGCCCAACCCAGAATTGATCGCCCGGGGATGGCGGCGTCGTTTCATCGCCGACCAGCGCATGGCGCGTGACGCCGTGGAAACCTACAAGGAGCTTGGCTATGAAGTAATACTGGAGCCGGTCAGTGTAGAACGTCTCAAGGATGAGTGCAGCGGTTGTCGGGCGGTCCTGGAACGGTTTCAGGCGCTTTACACAAGGCGGTGATCAGTTTCGGCTGCCTGAGCCTGGGCATTAACGGTCTTCGCCGGGAATCGTATTGCTTTTCTAAGGCTGCATCACAACCTTCATACAGCCATCAGCTTTGCTATCAAAAGTGCGATAACCTTGTACACCCTCTGACAGCTTTATCCGGTGCGTAATGACCGAAGTCACATCATACCTCTTTTCCTGCACTATTGGGACGAGCCGCTCCATGTAATGGCGGGCCGGGCAGCGTCCGATTTTGTAGGTGAGGTTTTTGTCATACGCTTCCACTGGTGAGAATGGCATCTGTTGCTCTGTGTGTACGCCGACTGTAGAGATAATGCCTCCGGGCCGGAGCAAATCTACTGCTGCGCGGCCCGCTGCTGCGCTGCCGACTACTTCCATGACTGCATCGGCGCCGCGTCCGTCTGTTGCTGCTTTGACGATTTCTGTGGCATCGTTGTGGAGGTAGTTGATCGCTGTCGCGCCAAAACGTTCAGCCATTTGTAAACGCTCGGGAACGGCGTCGATGGCGAATAGCTTTTCTGCCCCTAAATCGCGCGCGGCTATGACGGCAAACAGCCCAACCGGACCGCAGCCGAGCACAACGTACACACCATCCCGCGCCTGCGAGATGCCGGCCATATCCGCGCAGTAGTAGCCGGTGGCCAAAATGTCGCCCAGCAATAACGCTTCTTCGTTTGATACGCTTTCGGGCAGCTCGAGCAGGCTCGACTCCGCCAACGGCACGCGCACATATTCTGCCTGGCCGCCTTGCAGACCCCGGCCATTCTGAACCCAGCCAAACAATTGTCCGCTTTCACAGCGACAGGTCAAACCGCGCCGACAATAAAAGCAGCGGCCACAGTTCGTGGTGAACGGACTGAAGACGCGCATGCCTTTTCTAAGTCGCCCCACGTTTTTGCCCACCTCAACGATCTCGCCGACGAACTCATGTCCCATGACAGTACCGTGGTCCAGCCCTTTCTCACGCTCATGATAAGGATGCAGGTCCGAGCCGCAGATGGCTGTCAACTCGACTTTCAGGATGACATCGTGGGGTTGCTCGATGGCCGGGTCAGCGACGGTTTCGTATCGAACCTTTTGTTTGCCGTGGAAAGTGATCGCGTGCACAATTGCCTCAATGGTTGCTGATTAGTCTGAACCGTAGTTCTGTCCGCAAAGGCCGGTGAATGTAAAGAGCCATAGCAACAAAGTCAAGCGCCCAATTGCGGGGCAAACATCTTGCTTTTCTGCTGC
>CAZVSL010000838.1:1820-2254 GCA_964629935.1 uncultured Calditrichaceae bacterium
TGCTGCTCGTGAGCTATATTTTGTGAGCGCTACATGCTGACAAACACAGGAGTGCAACCATGCGTTCAAGCCGGACATACGTTCTTATCATCCTGACCCTGAGCCTTTGTTCATGCCAGCAGCAGAATGGGGGGCAGAACAATAGCAATGGCGCCAAACCCTCATCCGAGCTGCCGGAATTCATGGTAGAGACATTGCAGGGTCATACTCTGGGTGCAGGTGATTTTGCCGGGCGTGTATTGGTGGTTGATTTTTGGGCTACATGGTGCCGACCCTGTCTGAAAGAGATACCATCCTACAATTTGCTGTATAATAAGTATAAAGACCGCAATTTCGATTTTCTTGGTATCGCGCTTTCCTCCGGTGATGCCGCCACGTTGCGCGCTTTTGCAGAACGATACAATATTCAGTATCCGATTTATGTCGGTACGCCG
>CAZVSL010000839.1:0-2252 GCA_964629935.1 uncultured Calditrichaceae bacterium
TGATATTTCGCATCTTTACTCTGCAAGCTCAGTTCTGTCGCGCTGACCCGCCTCATCGGTGACATCGAGACGGCCATCGAGCAAGGCTGCCCAGTTGGCAAGGCTTTTCACGCGAATCATGGTTTCGAGCGCCGGAGGTTCACCGCCGGTATCCGCGACTGCAATGGCGAGCACATTTTTGCCCTCGCGCAGGAACTTGCTGAGATCGTGCGTCTGCGGGCTTGCCTCTGCTGCATCTAGGCTGCGGCCAGCCAGGCGCTTGCCATTCAGGAACAGGTCATACCCGGCCTGCTGAAATACCTGAATGCTGCCGGACACGGGCAACCCGATCAAATCAAAGGATTTGCGAAAATAGACCGTGTCTGTGTGCGCCAGCTCCGGGGCGCTTTCCTGCGCCGCCTGCAATTCAGCGGAATCTGTGTTGACTGCAATGAGCGAATCCTGCGCACCTTCAGCGAGTCCGGAAACATCGGAAGTGTCAGCCGTCAGCGGCAGCCAGATGGCTCTGGCATCGTTACCAACCACGTGCGTCGCCAATCCGACTGAGTCTGCCTGGCTCCAGCCGGTTTCGGCCATTTCCGGAGCCTGCCAGTTTGCTATGTGCTCCGAGGTTACCAACCAGTCTTTGCCCGAAGGCAGGGCATATTCTGCGAACTCGAGGCCAAATTGTTGTGCGTACTCCTCGGGGCTTTTCATGACCAGCGCCACGGCCATCTTCTGGCTCCACTGAGCCGGATATTCAAGCTGCTGGCTGATATCGAAGCCGAGACGCCACAGCGCATGGGCGCCATCAGACAAGGCAAAATACAAATCATCAAACGTGAAGGTGGCGTCCTCGTAACGCAGCTCATCGGTTTGCTCGAGCAGCGTCTCATAGTGCAGCCGCCGGGCGTCAGCCAACTTTGCCAGCGAATCGCTTCGCGCGGCGACATCGGCGACAAATTGCATCATTCTGGTTTCGTTTTCAGCTACGAACGAGGAATCTGCGCCAATTGTCTGCCCTTGCGCCAGACTTTCATTCAAGCCTTCCGTGGCAGCTTTAGTGTGCTGCATACCGAACGCCACCAACGCACCAAGCTGAGTCGCCAGCGCAAGGGCCTGTTCATCATCCTGCTGCACCATGGTTTCATAAGCTGCCAACAATTCCGGATAGGCCTCGAGCGCCTCCAGGCTCAGCTTCTGCATTTCATCAGGCGCCAGACGGCTTATCTTCAGGATGTCCTGCCGTGATGAATCTACCCAGGCGTTTTCCATGTCAAGCTCTTTGCTCTCCTCGAGATTACGCAGGTGCACGGCAATCACGTCACGCGCAAGCGGCAGCACGGCTTGCTTGAGCACCTGACTGCGATAGACCAGTTCTTCGACTCTGGACATGCCATCCGGAACGGGTGCTTGCATGAGCTGCTGCACCGCTGCGAATTTAAGCTCTGCCGCCTGGTACAAGCTCTCGGAGATTTTGTTCTGGCATCGCTCAATCCAGTTTTGCGCCACCTGCACGCTTGAATCCGCTGCAACCTTGTCCATCTTCTGCGTCGTGTCCTGTTCGCTCACGGCCTGAAGATTGTTTTCGGCAAACTTTTGCAGAGCTATAGCGCCATCTTTGTAGGCGGCCACCGCCTGCTCATAGAGCTGCCCCGCAGTTTGATTGATCTCGTTGCGGGCCACAATCCGGCGGTCAGCTTCGGTCTCTGCGATTTCCTGTGCGGCCCAGGTCTGCGCAAACTCTTCATAGGCGCGGCCAATTTTGAACGTGGCTTCATAAAGTCGCAAAGTGCCATAGCCGACGACGCGGGAATAGCTTTCCACCAGATCGAGCAGCAACGCCTTTTTTTCGGCCTTGTTTTGCGCCATGCGCGTACTCGGCAGGTCGAAATCGATGCTGGCATATTCGACAAACTTCAGTTCAGCCAGTTGGAACAATGCTTCTGCGACCAGGAAATCGTCCGGCGCCAGCCCTCTGGCTTGAAAGTCTTCAAACCTGGCAATGGCTTGTTCGAACTGAGCTTTGGCGGCCACAGGTTGTCCGGCATCTCTGAAATACTCACCCCGGCGCAGATGCGCTTCGATGACCCGTGGTGAATCCGGATATTTCTCCGTGAAATCGGCGTAGATTTTGTTGGCTGCTTCGAGACTGTCCAGCTTCAGAAAGTAGCCGGCATTGTCAAAGAGCAGGTCGTCCGCTTCCTCCGCTTGCGGGAAGCGCTGTACAAAGCTCTGGTTAACTTCGATAGCCTGGCTCCAGGCCTCAGCCT
>CAZVSL010000840.1:0-2249 GCA_964629935.1 uncultured Calditrichaceae bacterium
GCGTTTAGGAAAAGCGAATAATTGCGCAAAACCCTGCCTCAGAGGGCAGCCGCGATGGCACGTTTGGAATTTACCCAAACAAAACGACGTAGAGCCTAACTACATTTATCTCAAGCTCACCCCAGCATATCGCTCCTTCAGCTCCCCAATAGAATCCCCGCCAAACTTCTCCAGAAAAGCATCTGCCAGTACCAGAGCCAGTACGGACTCCCCGATGACGGAAGCAGCCGGAACGGCACAGTAATCACTGCGTTCGATGTGGGCGGCTGTTTTCTCCTTGCTTTGCATGTTGACCGAATCCAGAGGTTGCATGAGCGTGGATATCGGTTTCATCGCCACCCGAACCACCAGGGGCATACCGTTGGTGATGCCGCCTTCGAGGCCGCCAGCGTGGTTGCGGGAACGATAGTATCGCTGCCCGGATTTGTCATAATAAATCGGATCGTGCACCTCAGAGCCTGGGCGCGCCGCTGCCTCGAACCCGAGACCAATCTCCACCCCCTTCATCGCCGGGATGCTCATCATGGCGTGACCGATGCGGGCATCGAGCTTGCGGTCCCAGTGCACGTGACTGCCCAGTCCGACAGGCAAATTCAGGGCGACAACTTCGAACACGCCTCCCACGGTGTCGCGGTTGGCTTTCGCGGCGTCGATTGTCCGGACCATTTGCTCGGCAACTTGCTGGTCCAGACATCTGACACTGGATTTGTCAGCGATGTCACTGATCTGATCGAGCTCGAAATCAAGCCTGAAGTCTGCGCCAAGATGCGCTACCGAAAAATGGTTGACGGCATCATGGATGCGTGTCACGTGACTGACAATCCGAATATCGAACTCGTGCAACAAACGCTTCGCGATAGCGCCGATGGCCACGCGCATGGCGGTTTCACGCGCACTGGCGCGCTCGAGCACGTTGCGGATATCTTCCTGGCCGTATTTGATTGCACCCGCCAAATCGGCATGCCCGGGTCTGGGAACAACGACCTGCTGCACCGCCTCTTTTACCATCTCCACCGACATCTTGGTCTGCCAGTTCTTCCAGTCTTTGTTCTCGATAAGAAGGGCGATGGGGCTACCGAGCGTCTTGCCAAACCGGACACCGGAAAGAATACGCGCACGGTCGCTTTCTATGCGCATGCGCCCGCCGCGACCGTGGCCCTGTTGGCGGCGTTTCAAATCCATGGCGATCTCATCTTCTGTTATGGCCAAATCGGCGGGCATACCTTCGAGTATTCCCACCAGGCCCTGCCCATGAGATTCTCCGGAGGTTAAGTATCTAATTTTTTGCATAGTCTTCCAAGTTGCTCACCAGATGTTTCCTAAGCTCAGAATGCTCAAACGCTACCGGTTGCTCAAGCCAAATCTCAAGCGCCTTGACCCCTTGATAGATGAACATATCGAGGCCATCGACGGTGCGGGCGCCACACTTCCTCGCCAGTTGCAATAACTGGGTATCGAGCGGATTATAGACGAGGTCGACAACGACGAGATTTGAACCATCAAAGTCAGTTGAAACCGGACTAAGGTGTGAGTCAGGCCACATACCAATCGAGGTCGTATTGACCAAAATGTCGTTACCTTTGATTTTGTGCAGTATCTCTTGCTCGTGCCACTGATGCACCTCGATGCTCCTGAAGCCGGTAGCATCTCTGACATTTTCGGCAAGCTCAAGAGCCTTCTCATGTGTCCGGTTGATCAACACGATGTGACGCACGCTTTTTGAAATCACACCATGAAGTGCGGCTCGTGCTGCGCCGCCCGCACCCAATACAACCACGCCGGCACCCGTCAAATTCACTCCCCGACTCAGAAGGGACTGGACAAAGCCATACGCATCCGTGTTATATCCCGTGGCTTTGCCATCCTTGAATTTCACTGTATTGACAGCGCCGATGTCGCGAGCCGAAATATCAATTTCATCCAGGTGTTGCTTGATAGTTTGCTTGAATGGGATTGTCACATTGAAACCGGTGTAATTTGCGCTTCGAAACTCCTCTAACAATGACGGCAAGCCAGATTCTGTCACCTCACGACGCTGGTAATCGCCCTTGACATCCAACTCTCGCAACAGGTAACCGTGCAAGAGCGGTGACAAAGAGTGTTTGATCGGATTTCCAATAACAGCAAGACGGCATATACCATGGGAGTTGCCAGAATTGTTAGCACTCATTCCGCCGCCAGATTATGCAAAAGGTCAAAAAATCCAGGAAAACTGATGTCGGCGCATTCAGCGCCTCGCAGTTTTGTCT
>CAZVSL010000841.1:0-2243 GCA_964629935.1 uncultured Calditrichaceae bacterium
AACCTGGTTCGGGGACTTGCACCCCGATAGCTACGGGCCATGCCCGGCACACACAGGATGCTCAGTGGTTGCGGGGTTTCTGGCCACTGAACCTGCTATTTAATAGATTCTTCCGATGTCATCCAAACTCTGAAATTGCGCAACAGCCCCGCAATCCACTGCAGCAATTGTTAGAAATTCTTTGTTGACAACCCGATATGCCAACCTGAGAAAAATATCTCACAGAAAAAGCAGTCTATTTCTTTATTTGTTCGAATAAGAATTGTGCTTTATAATCAAGCGAGTAAAGAAAAGTCATCAGTTCTTCCATTACCTCAATCGAGAGTCTTAAGTCCTCAGGTTCTGGAACTTCAAGTCTATGTGCCGCATCGTCGCCAATGAATTTGAAACTTTTTAAGTTCTTTGCAATACTGGCTGGTACGTTTTGTGTCTCTCCTAATTTGTCAATTTTCTTATCGAGTCCCCAAGCCATCGAATCTGTTATCCCCTTATCTACACAGATTCCTTCTAATAAGGCTCGAAGTCCGATGGAGCATAAAGTGACCAAACCATTATTATAGCTTTCAATGACTTCATTATAAAGGATACCGAGTTTAAAGTGTAAGCTAAATAGTTTTTTGTGGAGGCCATCTTTGAGTCTTTTCGGGTGGAACTCATAAGTTAATATTGCTTTCTTGTTTTTAATCAATTTTTTGGCAGTGCAGGCTTCCTGTAGTGTTGCTGTGTCACATCCTTGACAAATCCACAAATTATAGAAGTAGACAACTTCATTTTCATTAAACTGGAAGGGTTCTTCAAAAGATAATTCTTCGATGAATTGTAACTGTCGCATTTGTGAATTATCAGTATATCTAAGATGTGACAGCTGTAACTTATGATTCGTTGAAACACAACACGTATTACAGTAAATTCTTCTAAACTTGTCCATTACACAACCCACAATCTGACATTTTCAGAGCAGACCCTGCTTTTTAACCACCCACTTTTTGATAGGCCATCTCAATGAATGGTTTGGCTGTTTCACAGTCATTTTCTGATTCTACTGTAATTTCAAAATCTCCAGTACCAAAGTGTCCGATCTCTGTAACATCTCTTGAGATTGATGGTGGATTCTCAATCTCTTTTGGATTCAGTTTGAGATAAAGCATGACCTTTTGCTTCTTTACTTCCATGCAAAGAATATTCTGCGAAATCTTGTAAGCGATATAATGCTTCTTTGGGGTTTCTTCGATTTGAGGGTCTATACCTAAAACGAATTCCTGAATCATAAGAACCAATTCTCTTGTTCTCTTAGACTTGCCCTGAAGATGCTCTTCAAATGTGTACGTTGCCGTGGCACGAGTAATTGCCGCTTTCTTTCCCGCGGCGACCATCACCGGATTTTTACCAGACTCATCGACTGTTACAGGGGAGTAGCCCTTTTGAAATACTTGTTCCAGATACAAAGTGGAGTTCTTGAATAATCTGTATTTCCACAATTCAATATTGATTCCCATCAGTTGCACGGCATGAAGGTCGTACTTTTTGTAATTTGGAGCAATGCAAATCACTCTCACATCAGACCAGTCAATTGTGATACCGTTTCCCAAGGATTTTTGAACGGTAATTTCAAAATCGCCGCGATGGTCGTGAATCCATGAAAGATAAAATAGGCTTTGATTTATGAGCTCCGATGATTCTACCTTTTTGTATTCAACGATGACGGGGTTATTATCTTCTGAAATAGCAAGTGTGTCAATTCTTCCAGCATGCTGTGCTCCAGTCGGAAATTCTGAGGCAACGAATCGACAGTTGAACACAGGTCCAAGATTTTTCTCAATGAGATTTTGCAGAACTTTCTCACTGCTGAAATCTGTTTGCTCAATAGAAGCGAGTTTGCCGTTATTTATTTCGAAGATTGGCACAGTGGATATTTCCGTTAGTTATTCTGCACGATCTTTCAGTAGCTCTAACATATTACTATTAGCTTGACTTACCCACCATTTTTGTTTCCAATATTAGAAAGAAATGTCCAATAATAGAAAACATGTCTAATATTAGAAACATCTGTCTCCTCATTCAGAACACGATGGGTCAATCTGAGTTGCTTCACTTCAGCAAATGCCACTTGCCAGGCTTGCTTGCTCTGGCTCCATCTGACGCCTTGCAGCCTTAACCAGTTTGCGCAAATGCACTTCTGCGCAATGGGGCGCAATGGGGCGCACGTAAAAGAGCTGCCGCGTTCGCACCGCCCCTCGCACTTG
>CAZVSL010000842.1:0-2239 GCA_964629935.1 uncultured Calditrichaceae bacterium
GGTTGCCACGTGAACCACGCAAAATATTGAGCGCAGTCAACCCGGATATGGAGAAATTGCGCACAGTCCAGCGCTCATACGATGCGCCAAATTTGATTTCATGTTGTGGCAACTGCGTGGTGAAATTGAATGTGCCGCCCCAGTAATTTCGCTTTGTCTTGACTGTATTGGACTGCAGCGGTGAATCAGGTGCATCAAAATCAAATCCGTAAATTTCCATTTGATTGGTACCGCCACGCCACGGTTGATCGATGTTGAAGAACTGCACGCCTTTGGCAGCGTTCGCCGTGCTGTCCCATAGCGCCCAGAAGTTATCTCCCATCAAAGGATCATATTGATGCTCGCGCCGGTCGAAATAGTTCAGGGACAGCTCATAGAATGAATTGGCGCTCAAAAGATGTGTCGTCTTTAGACTGATGAGTGCAGAGCTGAACTCTTCCTGTTCGATTCGATCGTTAAAGAGCATACGCGGAATGTTGCCGATAACCTCATCCTGGCTACGCCAGTTGAATGAGCCACCCAGTCGGAAGATAAAGGGTTTGGCATCAAAAACCAGCGTGCCATTGCCAACCCACTCTTCGCGATGTGCGTTGGGCGTATTGCCATCAAGGTACACCAGACCGCGCTCCTGCAGCCTGGCTTCAAGCTCAGGATCACGGTTGGTTTCCAGAATAATGGGAAAGCGGCCTTCGGCGATTGAAGCAAGCCGTTCCTGCTCGCTCATAGCCCGGAATTCCGCCTCGTCAACATGCTGAAAATTAAAGCCACGGTTAAACCTCTGGATGTAGTCATCCAGCAAGCGGCGTTGACCGGCAACAAAGAAGCGCAACTTGTTATCTGTACCTGGTACGGGACCGCCCAGCGTGGCGGTGAAATCCCGATAGCCATAAGAATGCGTGTTCAGAAACTGACCGCCCGGACTGGTGAAGTCATCGGTCTCGAATTGAAAGGTGAAATTGTATTGCGGTCCACCTGTCTTCAACGTCTGGCGGATGATACCGGCATTGGCGCCGCCAAACTCCGCAGTATACCCACCGGCCTGAACCTGAAATTCCTCCAGAGCCTCCGGGATGACGCCGATGGGATTGGCGCCGGCGACCGGCGCAGAGCCATCCGACTTGTTGCCGCCGAACGGGTCACGGTCCCGCACGTTGGCGCCTTCGAGATAGTACCCGACATCGTTCTCACGCCCGCCGCGGATGTAAAGCGCGCCATTATACTGTACGATCCCCGGCTGCAACGCAACCGCAGCGCTCACGCCGCGCACCGGCAGATTCTTCATGTCATCATAACCTTGAATCCGGACAGCATTCGTGGCATTTTTGTTGACCAGGGGCCGTTCGGCAACGATGCTGATCTCACTCACCTCGAGCGCTTCGGATGGCAGCTCAAATTCAATTTGTGTCGTCAGTCCGGAATTCACCCGGATATTATCGATGGTTACTGCACGATATCCGATAAAACCGGCTTTGACTGAATAGACACCTGTCGGAACTGAGAGGATAACAAACCGACCGTTGACATCTGTGGCAGCGCCAAGCGTTGTGCCGTTGATAACGACGTTTGCGCCTGGCAACGAATCACCGGTTTCGCGGTCGACAACGACGCCGGTGATCTTTCCCGTTTGGGCCAAAACAAAAGAGGACAATAGAAGCACGGCGACTAAGGTCAGGAATAGTGTTCGCATTAATCAACCTCATTAGATAGTAGTTATAAAAGGATTGACCTAAGTCACATCAAACAATGGTGTCACAACCCACTTAATTCAACTTCCAATAACTCAACTCAAAACAGACGGTCTCCTCAGCGCTGACGGTCTGCGGCAATCACCTCCTTCCGGGGACGCGTACTCATGTCCAGATGGCTATATTAGTTTGAAAAACAGAAACTTAAACGGGAAGATTTGTTTTAGCGCACGGCAGGATAAGAAGCTCAGCTTCCTGCATTATACAAAACCCTGATGTTTCTATTCCCGTCATTTTTAAGGCAAAGAATTGAAACCGCGGCAAGCTTCAGCAAATAAAAAAGGGTTGCCGGACATTCCGGCAACCCTGAGAAAACTCCCAATCTATGTTGTGGGTGAGTTAGAGATCGACGCGGGCGCCAACCCGAACCTGGCGCGGCACGCCCAGGACCTCCAGACCGTTGAAATTGTTCGGGCCAACACCGTTTGCGCGGTAGTTATAGGCATTGCCGCCCAGATTGATAGCACGGTAAAGCGCCTCATAAGCAGCAGCGC
>CAZVSL010000843.1:0-2238 GCA_964629935.1 uncultured Calditrichaceae bacterium
CGCCAACACTCCAGTCTTCCGTTCCGTTTCAATCCTACCATAGTGCGATTAAAAGAAATCTATAATGCTATTCATAATAGACATTACACGGTTTCAATCCTACCATAGTGCGATTAAAAGACTTCCTGCAATTCCGGGATTAATTCATCAATTTCGTTTCAATCCTACCATAGTGCGATTAAAAGAATCTTTATCCAAAATCGTAAACTCGCACTTCCCGTATTGTTTCAATCCTACCATAGTGCGATTAAAAGAAGCAATCGTCATCGTATCAACGATTCCGATCTCGTTTCAATCCTACCATAGTGCGATTAAAAGAGAGTTTCTTATAGAACACGAAGGATTGCATACTATAGGTTTCAATCCTACCATAGTGCGATTAAAAGATTGAAGGACAACGTGAGAATATCATTGGCTTTCCAAAGTTTCAATCCTACCATAGTGCGATTAAAAGTGTTGCGATGTCCGTCATGGTTAGGGAACCCGCACCATTGTTTCAATCCTACCATAGTGCGATTAAAAGGCTGACTGGCTGACTGTCGGTCGCAACCTGGAACACGGGTTTCAATCCTACCATAGTGCGATTAAAAGCGCATAGATTCTGATGTGATTAAAAGATTAATGAAATGTTTCAATCCTACCATAGTGCGATTAAAAGGCAACAACATCACGGTCAACCACAAAAAGTACATTATGTTTCAATCCTACCATAGTGCGATTAAAAGACTCAACTCAAACTGACGATGTATTCATCATACAGAAGTTTCAATCCTACCATAGTGCGATTAAAAGCTTATGTCAGGGACAAGCCATTGATCACGCGCAACATTGTTTCAATCCTACCATAGTGCGATTAAAAGCGATCTCGGTTCTGAGCAAAGCGATTTTGGGATGCTCTGTTTCAATCCTACCATAGTGCGATTAAAAGAAAACAGACTTTTCCCTGCCCATGTCATGAGATTTTCTAGTTTCAATCCTACCATAGTGCGATTAAAAGCTCGGTTGTCGTTGCGTTCGAAGATGGCAAGCTGAGTTTCAATCCTACCATAGTGCGATTAAAAGGTGTACGTTGCTCCCTGACCAAGACCTGTTTCAAATACAGTTTCAATCCTACCATAGTGCGATTAAAAGTGCTCATGATCTGCCTCCTGCGGCCATTGTTTCATGTGTTTCAATCCTACCATAGTGCGATTAAAAGGCCGCCAAATAACACCAGAGAAGACCTCCTGTAATTCGTTTCAATCCTACCATAGTGCGATTAAAAGTTTTATATCGTCATTTCTGAAAACGATAGGTCGATACAGTTTCAATCCTACCATAGTGCGATTAAAAGACGTAACAGTCCATCGCGTGCCTGCAAACTTCAGCCAGGTTTCAATCCTACCATAGTGCGATTAAAAGACAGACGGGCTTGTATGTTGTCGCGCAGGCGCTGCCCTAGTTTCAATCCTACCATAGTGCGATTAAAAGGCTGTCATCCGCAGTCGGGGCCGTCGCAAGCGTGTGTTTCAATCCTACCATAGTGCGATTAAAAGGGTAAAGAGAAAAATTCTAAGGGCAGGCGAGTAGCCGTTTCAATCCTACCATAGTGCGATTAAAAGCAAGGCCTGCATTGGTTCAGTATTTGTGGTTGATTTCTGTTTCAATCCTACCATAGTGCGATTAAAAGGAAAACAGCTCGTCAGCGTATAAAGCGTTCCATCTCACGTTTCAATCCTACCATAGTGCGATTAAAAGAGTGAAATTGTTGACACTAATAGGAATAGACATTACGTGTTTCAATCCTACCATAGTGCGATTAAAAGATTAGAGATTATATAGACGAATTACCTAAGAATAACCGGTTTCAATCCTACCATAGTGCGATTAAAAGGCATTAGAAACAACAGCGATAATACCATCGTGATTAGTCGTTTCAATCCTACCATAGTGCGATTAAAAGTTTGTAGCACTCATGTTACCTCTCCGCTATTCTTCATCGTTTCAATCCTACCATAGTGCGATTAAAAGCGGTCTTAGATTCTGTATAGATAGAATCAATCTCAAATGGTTTCAATCCTACCATAGTGCGATTAAAAGTTTATAGGACACAAAGGTGACTTTGCTAGAGAACAGATGTTTCAATCCTACCATAGTGCGATTAAAAGCTTCACCATCGCGGAGCTGCCTTGTACATGCAAGGCATGTTTCAATCCTACCATAGTGCGATTAAAAGACTATAAGAAGATCGCCGAGAGG
>CAZVSL010000844.1:0-2232 GCA_964629935.1 uncultured Calditrichaceae bacterium
GTCCCAAGCCCTAGCTGTGATCGAGCATGTCGCTGACATCGATTCTCTCGAGTTACCGGTGTCATGAGCCACTTCGCCATGTCAGACGAGCGTGACAAGAGCTTTGCCCTGGAGCAGCTTGCCCGCTTCCAACAAGTGCTGGCCGAAATGGACAAGAAAAGCATCAGGGTCGATTATCGTCATATCTGCAACACGGGCGGGTTTCTCGATCTGCCGCAAGCGCATTTCGATCTTGTGCGTGTTGGGATCTTACCGCTTGGCGTCTATCCGTCCCGGGTTTGCCGGCGCATCGCGGGCCTGGCGCCGGTCATGAGTGTCAAGACGCGAATCGCAGCAGTGCGGGAGCTCGAGGCCGGCGATTACGTGGGTTATGGTATGCACTATCAGGCAATAGCGCCCGGTCGCATTGCGGTTCTGCCCATCGGCTATGGCGACGGCTACCCCCGCGTGCGCAACCGCGGTGAGGTGCTCATCGCCGGCCAACGCGCCCCTGTCATCGGTGGCAATGCCATGGATGCGATGATGGTGGACATTACGGATATTCCCGAAGCAAAGAGGTGGGATGAAGTCGTGCTCATGGGCCGGCAAGGGGATGCAGAGATCGATGTCCACGAGCTGGCAGCCTTGAAAGGGACGGTATCGTACGAGGTTCTGGCCGGCTGGCGCTGGCGCTTACCGCGGCTCTATATCTGACGACTGCTTCCCGCCATGGCTGCGCTCGACTGCCACGGTCACGCCGATTTGTACCAGAGCTGTCAAGACTAAGAAATCGCCATCATTCGTCGCATAGGTGAGTCCGAGTCCTGCTGCCGCAATACCGATGGAAGTCAGTATATCCCACAAAAGAATGAGAAGTAAATCGGCCCATGCGGCTTGGCCGCGCTGGGAAATATTAGCCAGAACGATTCACAAACAAGATTCAACCATAAGTTAAGTCTTTAACAAACAAAGTAACGCAGAAAGGGGGTTGCAATGAGAACCAAACGATTCATCGCCAGCGCAGCACGAAAGTGCATGCTATGGCTGTTGTTCGGGACCGTGATGCCAGGCGCCACTCTGTACGCTCAGGATGAGTTTGGAGAATGGCGGTTTCTCGGCTTGCAGGATCGCATTGTTCAAAAGCTGCAAATGCATGAGGGATATCTTTACGCGACCACCGATGATGGTTTATACCGCAAAAGGCTACAGACGGCGGATACGCTGTGGACGCCGATGGGGCTGCAGGGCAAGCGCACCCGCGCTCTGCTGGTTTTCGATGCGGATACGTTGCTGGCCTCAACTGAATTCGATACTATCTCGCTGTATCGCACTACAGATGGCGGCATGAGCTGGCAGCCGTATCAAAACGGGTTTGGCGGTGGGACTACGGAAACCGTCAGAGCATTGGCGCGTCATCCGCAGCAATCGAATGTGCTCTTTGCTACCGGCGCCAATGTGGTGGCAACCTCACACGACCGTGGTCAGAGCTGGCAGATTCTGCATGGCGACTGGCAGGCTTTTGGCACGGGCACCAATTTTGTGACGATTGATAGCAATGATACACGTATCATCTGGGCCGGCGGACAAAACGCAATCGAGCGCGCCTTTGTATGGAAATCCGAGGATGGCGGCGTCACCTGGCGTGAGTGGCCTGAGATAGTCGAAGACGTCAGTTCCGCGAAAACCGTGGCGATCCATCCGCATGACTCCGAGACCGTTTATGCCGGGCTGGAGAGCTTTATTTTGAAAACCAGCGATGGCGGCGACAACTGGGAAGAGATTCTTGTTGAAGATGGTCGATTTTTCTTCGGCCTGGCTATCAATCCCAGCCGGCCGCAGCGCATGTATGCCGCTTCATGGTTCAAGACCTCTGAGCCGCAGCCGCTCATTATGTTTATCAGCGACGACGGCGGTGAAACCTGGCAGCAGACAACGGAGCCGAACGCCCGCTTTGGCGGCGCCTGGGATATGCTGCACATCTATGACGGCGTCCGTGACCGGCTCTATCTGGGATTAAACAAGGGCGGCGTGTATGAATTTATCGCCGAGACGCCGACTTCAGTCGATCCGGGTCCGCCGGTGATCGCTACTTTCCGGCTGGAGCAAAACTACCCGAATCCCTTCAATCCGGAAACCGTGATCGCTTTTTCCTTGCCGCAGAGTCAATTTGTGACCTTGAAAGTCTATAATTTGCGCGGGCAGGAGGTGGCTACCCTTGCGGCGGGCCTGATGGCGGCCGGAGAGCACAAGCTG
>CAZVSL010000845.1:0-2228 GCA_964629935.1 uncultured Calditrichaceae bacterium
GAGGAGACCACGGTCCGCCATCATTCAATCGTCCCTGACGGGACTTAATGGCCGCTCGCGTTCCCTCGCCCCCCATGCATGAATGCATGGGCTACTTTCAAGCATCCCTCACGGGACGCAATTTCATTCGGCGGGGGATGCGGTGAGTCCCGCAAGGGACGCGGTGAAAATAGCCCACCGATTCATCGGTGGGAAGATTCATCGGTGGGATGACGCAAAAGCGTCCGACACGTATTCCCACGCAGAGCGTGGGAATCGAGAGCCAAGCAATTTCACGAGGAGGAAAAAGGTTAGCGTCGGGTAGTTCGCGAGCTAACCTTTTAGTGCTTATATATTATTATGGAGAAAATGAACCTTAAAGAGAGCAGACAACTCTTAGCGAAGCTCGGGAGCGAAATCAAGTCACAGCCTGTGACGCACAATCGCTGGCAGTATCTCTCCGATGCCCTGGATGACCAGCCGGAGGAGATCAAACTGGCGATCAAGAATTTGTTCGATACGTTTCTGATCCGCATGAAACAGCTCGAAGCTTCCGACATCGATCTCGGCGGGCCGGGCTGCTCGAACAAAATCTGGTTCCGGCGTTTCGGCACCAAAAAACCGGACGAGGCCCTGCAGGAATTCGAGCTCGAGGAGACCGATATGTTGGTGCTCAACCTGCTCACAGAAGAAGAGCGCAAACAATTGGTTAAGAACCGTTTTATCGATTTTTCCTATCGCGTGTTCGACAAAGAGCTGAACAAGTGGACGCGTTTCAGAGCCAGCGTTTACTTCGATCTGACGCACCTGGCAGTCAACATGCGGCGCGTCAACGATACCATCATCAGCTTTCCGAAGCTGGGCTTTCATGAAGAGGTCGCCAAGGCTCTGAGCTTGAAATATCAAAAATCGGGCCTGGTGCTGGTGACAGGCATTACCGGCTCCGGAAAGAGTACAACCCTGGACTCGATCATCGACGCCAACAACCGCACCATGGAGTCGCATATTGTCATCATCGCTGACCCCATCGAATACGTGCACCAGCCGGCCAAATCCATCGTCAAGCACCGGGAGGTCGGCCGCGACGTGCACTCCTTCAAGGAAGGCACGGTGCAGGCCCTCAGGCAGGATCCGGACATCATCATGATCGGTGAGATGCGGGATGCCGATACCATCATGACCGTGCTCGAAGTCGTGGACAGTGGCCACAAGGTCTTCTCTACCCTGCACACATCATCTGCGGTGGAAAGCATTGACCGAATCCTGGGCGAGCTGCCGGCCAACGAGCAGCACCGCGTGCGCACACGCCTGGCGGATACCCTCGGCTGTGTCATTTCGCAGAAACTGGTACCGACAGAAGACGGCAATGTCGCGCTTGCTAAGGAAGTCCTGCTCAACAATAACGCTGTGCGCACAGCCATACGCAACAACAATCTGGGCGAAATCTATCAAGTCATACAGCAATCGCGCGACCAGGGCATGAACACCATGGAACAGGACCTCGCCAGGTTGTATGCGGAAAACCGAATTTCCTATTTTGAGGCGTATATCAACGCAAATAACAAGAAGCGATTTGAGGAGCTGGTTAAGTATAACTACTGAGATCGAATCGGAGGATGGAAGACGGAGGATGGAGGATTGAGGACTGAGGATGGAAGATGGAGGATGGAGGATTGAGGATTGAGGATTGAGGATGGAAGATGGAGGTGGGACTAACCATCGATTATCAGGCCAGAAACGGCAGTCGACTGAAGTCGGCTGCGGCACAGTAGATTGACGAAGGACAAAATCATACGACGGGCAACCCAACACGGTACACATTTTTGACTCATTCATATCGACAAATCTGTGTCAATCAGTGTAACTCCGTGGCTCAGAGGACACATGCGAGTTTTAGGATAATATGAAAGCAAGACACGCAATCGGAATTACCATAAACGGCAACGAGGTGCGGGCAGCGTTTCTGACGCTGGTACGCGGCAAAGCGCGGATCAAGGCGCTGGAATCCACCAAGCTGGACGCGCCGCTGGAGCACATCGAAACCACAGATAAAGCAAAAGCCGAATCGCTCAACGACCTCGAGAACGCCTTTGAAATTCACGAACCCCGGCTGGAGGGTGAAGAGGAACCTGAAGAAGAGGCCTCCAACCAGCCGGAACGTGACAAGAACGTCGGCCAGATTTACGCGTTGCTGGATAAATTTCAGAATATCAAAGCCAACGTGGCCATCAACTCGCCGCACCTGACCG
>CAZVSL010000846.1:0-634 GCA_964629935.1 uncultured Calditrichaceae bacterium
CAAGAGCAGCGAACCGTTGGGCTTAGCCCAGGTACCTTCACATGCGGATAGACGCCAATCATCCGGCTCGGCCTGGCGCGAGTTCCACACTTTTGCGCGATAAAACAGCCCTCTGCCGGCAAGCGTTTCAACCCGGAACTTCCAGAGATTGGTTTCGCCGTAGCTGAGTCGGGGCGTGCGATAACCAGCCAACTGCCCCTGATCCCCGCTCATACGATAGCCATCTTCGTTTTCGCCGAAATCGTACCAAACCGAGGCGCCAACAGGTTTCCAGCCGCAGTGGGGTTGGTCACACCGCGACTTTACCGGATAGTCCGTATGGCCGGTCCAGTGCACATAAATGCCAAATCCGGGCATGATACTGATGGGATTGTAGGCAGCGGAATCTATGGCATGAACCGTGATGGGCACGGTAATTTCATAGCTTTGCCAGTCAAGGTCACCGATGGCAACCACGCGGTCATAGCCCATCACGCCAGGCCGGAGCCCATTGTCATCGTAGCGCCAACGGCCATCCACCACCTGGACAGCATCCTGAATGCGGTTCACCTCATGCCAGTCGATAGAATATGGCAACGGCCAAAACTTTTTCTCATTCTTGATGGTCACTTGTCGCTCTATGGTCTTGCCGCTG
>CAZVSL010000846.1:644-2216 GCA_964629935.1 uncultured Calditrichaceae bacterium
CATTCTTGCCCGGCTTCAGCAGCCTGCGGTCAATGTCAATGTTAAAATCGCCTTTGCGCAGCAGTCTGCGGCCATCCGGTCCGATGGTTAAATCGACAGTCGCGCCGCCATTCAAGCTGTACTGCAGAGCGGCAACATCGTCGCTGGCTGTGATGGTGCCCAAAATGTTAACCCATTTTTGCGCGTATCCTGGCCTGCCAAATACTTGTGTGTCGCCATACCAGACATCGATAGTTGGTCCCGTGCGCTGCAGCACAGTCTGCTGCGACGCCGTACTGGCCGCTGCGCAGGCGGCAGTTCGACCTGGAACCGGCTGAAACAGGAACAAAGCGATAAGAAAGCAGCAGCGAAAACGGTGTGAGATTGGCCGGCGCCTTAGTTTATGAGACAGCACGATGCCCAATCCTTTGCGATAAGTGTGCATGATATTCTCTACTCCATTTCCCCGGTGAACCGCGTGTTAACAATTGAGCTGTCTGATTTTGGCTGTTGGTCATTTCCAATCCTGGCCAGGTTGGTAACCCAGAAAAAGAATCGCCACGAACCCGGGAAAAATGCGATAAATACGTCCGCAAGCAACCTGGCCCAATTCATATCGATAGCCAACCACAAGCACACGTGCCAACAACACGCCATTTTCTGCCTCCAACTCATGCGGGCTTGCATAGCTGCTTTGCCGTATTCCGCAAAAATTCGCCAGTGCGGGAACAGTCGTCTCGACCGCTTTGCCGGATCAAACCACGTTGCGCGCTGGTGATGGGCGGGCATTGCACGAATCGAGCGCTGTTCATGGTCACGCAGGCAGAACTCATACTGTGGCAGCTCAATGAATTTTCCAAGCAGGCAGAGTTGCGCCCGCAGAGTTCGATCCGAGCCTATGTGGCTGGCTATCAAGTCCGTATGGCGCAGCGCATCCGTTCTCATGACGCCAAAGACGTCATCACACACTCTGTCATGCCGGATAACCTTGCCGAAGCGTCTGGCCAATCCTGCCTCTGCTCCATACCGGGCGCTGGCAGGGACGCGCGCGATCACGCGGCCATGGTCATCGATTAGACTTGCCCTGCTGTGCGCAAGAACCGCGTCCGCATCTCGTTCAAGCGCAGCGACACAGAGTGCAAGATATTCACGACCCAGAACATCATCATGCGCCGCCCATTTGAAATATTTACCTTGCGCGCGCCAATACACCAGATTGAAATTCTTCGCAGCGCCCAGATTTTCTCGATTGCGATGGTACTTTACTCGCTTATCAAGCGCCAGGTAGTGCTCACAAATTTGGCGGGTCCTATCTGTTGAACTATTGTCTGAAATGACGAGCTCAAAATTGTGGTAGGTTTGGTTTAGAACGGACTCAATACACTCGGATAAATAGTTCTCACCGTTAAAAACAGGCAATCCGACGCTTACCAGCGGTTCAAGATCAATCACTGGTCGCTCGTCTCGATTTTCTGAACTGGCTACCGTCACGCGCAAACTTTCGATTCTGCAGCTCGAGAATCTCTAACTAACTTTATCTAACCTGCATTATTCACAAATCGCCACCTCCGCCACAGGATAAATCCTGCGGCT
>CAZVSL010000847.1:0-1724 GCA_964629935.1 uncultured Calditrichaceae bacterium
CTGCCAATCTCCGTTATTGAGCTGATATCGCATGTTTCGGGCAAAGCGGGATTTGAGCCCATGAATGTTTGCCGTGAAATCACCGTACCTCGCTGTGAATTGTGAGGGCGTATCGAATACCTCAAACAAAGGTTGGCTGGTATAGGCCCATGAGCCAAAAAGTCCAATACTGAGAATCGTAATCACCAGTCCACTTACGAACGCGCGATTTGATTTGCGTAAACGGCTGCTTTGCCGGACGGCTGTGGCTTTCAGCTTCTCGGCGGGTGTCGGGTTATTATGATGCGGCAACAACATGACGCCGCCGAGCACCAACGCAGCGCGAAACAGCCAGAGCACGAAATTGGCAAGCGTGGACTCAAGTTGTCCGTCCGGCACCAAAATTTGTTCAGCTAACCAGCGATAGGGCAAGAGTCCTGCTATAATGAGCAACAGGGAAGATCGAGCGTGCAACAGATTCATCATTCTCCTCTTACTTTGGTTTCATGTTGGAGTCGTGGAGATGAAAGAATTCATAATCTTGAAAAAAGCAGCTCAGGAACGCGCCATTGGCTACATCAGCCAGGGTCTTCCAGCGCGTGTCCGGCATGAGCTGTGTCATCTGGGATTTGTGTTGTGATAGTGCGTGCCGTTTTTCAGCCAGGACATCGCCGATGTAACAGGCGCAGCGAAAGGCTTGAAGTATCGGCGGCCTGTTGCCTGGACTCATTCCTATCCTCTTTGAGCCCGGTTGCACGGGACCCTTGCCGGTCTCCGTCCATGGCCAGCCATACCAGAGCCAGATAGGATACTCATAAACCACTGCTTTGCAGCCGCTTCGTTTCAGAGCTGTCTGCACGACCCGGGTGGTTGCCTGGTGGTCCTCCGACCAGAGCACCGGTTCAAGACGTGAGGGCATAAAAACCTCGTCAGGTTTGAGCTGTTGCAGCAGCCCGGCCACACGCTCTTCTGCCTGTCCGGCCCGCTCCGCCAGTTTGGTTTCTTCGAACTGCAGCAGATGAACGTGAGAATCCGCCACGCCCAGCGCCTGACATGCAGCGATTCCCTCTTTGGTGCGGATTTGGCTCAGCTCTTTTTCCGGCATGAGGCGCCTGTGCGATTTGCTGCCGTCGGTCATGAACACGACGTCCACGCGGGCGCCGGCCTGCCGCTTTTTCAGAATTGTGCCGCCGCACCCCAGCGTCTCATCATCGAAATGGGGTGAGAACACAACTGCGGAGCGACCTAAATTGGACGAGGGGTAATCCAACTTTTGCAGGTAAAGTGCTCTTGTGAGTCGCCTTTTTGCGATTACCCGGAATATGCGCCTCATGATCCCGCCGCCATGGTTTCGTACAGGCGCACCCACTCAGGTGTTATCACTTCCCAGGAGAACTCTTGCTCCACGCGTGCGCGCGCCGCTCTTGACATACGCGCGCGCCGGTCGCCGTCATTCAGCAGTGAAACTACAGCGCTGGCAAGTGCGTCCGGATCATCTACCGCTACCAGAATGCCCGTTTGTTCGTCAACCAGCTCAGGTATGCCGCCAATCTGGCTGGCGACCACGGGCAGGCCATGCGCCATGCTCTCGATCACGGTCAAAGGCAAGGCATCCGTGTAGGACGGTTGCACCAATATCTCTGCCGACAGGTAGTATTGTATCAGCTCGGCGCCCGATAATCCGCCGGTAAAATGCACATTATCTGCAACGCCCAGTTCATGTGTGCGGGCAAGCAAATATTCAT
>CAZVSL010000847.1:1734-2214 GCA_964629935.1 uncultured Calditrichaceae bacterium
GGAGCTGCTTTATGTGTTCGTCCTGACTTATGCTCACGATGTAGTCGGGCAGGAGTTGTCGTTTCGGACCGATGATAACCAGTTCAGCCTGTGGCACTTCAGCCAGAATTTTGCGAAAGGCATCCAACAGCACATGAATACCTTTTTCTGGCGATATCCGACCGACGAAAAGTACTCTTCTGCTGTCTGGCGCCGCCTGCCGGCTACCATTCTTACAGGCTCTTTCAAAGACGTCGATGCCGTTGAGCACGGTGCGGCAGCGCTGTGCAAATTGCGGGAAACGCTGCTTCACCAGGTCTGTAACATGGTTGCTGCAACCCACAACGCAATCGACTTGCGCCAGCCTGCGCTGTACGGTCGTCTTGTTGAGCTGAGCCAGCCAATCACACGACATGTGCAGGATAATCCGAACCCCGGGATTGAGCAGGCGCAGCCACGGCACAAAGTGTGAATAATTCTGGACATGCACGGCGTCGCACT
>CAZVSL010000848.1:0-2212 GCA_964629935.1 uncultured Calditrichaceae bacterium
ATTTCCTGCGGCTTCGGCCGGCCGCCAGCAAAACCCGTAACGCCGGGCGGGCCATTGGTGACCAGCGGCGCAATTTCCTTGCCAAACCGACTGATCTTCTCCGGGTCCGCATCCTTTGCCGCCAGCCTGAGCACGACTTCGTTTATCTCCGCCGGGATGGGATTAATGTCGCCGTGGCAGGAATTTATTCCCAGATACTCTGTGTTGGTGTCTGCGAAGGAAATGCCGGCGTTGCGCAATCGCTGCCAGACAATTTCCGCGCACTTTTGCGCTTTTTCATACGCCTGCGGCCCGCTGATGGTCAGGGTGCCCGAGGCTTTGTAGCCATTACTATAGCTCATAGATACTTTATAGCTATCGGTAGCCGGCGATCCTTTGACACCCGAAACCTTAACTCTGTCTTTGCCGGCTTGTTCCAGGCGAATGGTGGTAAAATCCACTTTCACGTCAGGCGAGATATACTCCTTCGGATTGCCGAGCTCGTACAGGATCTGCTCGTTCACCGTGGCTTCCGTGACCATGCCGCCGGCGCCTTCGTGCTTGGTGATAAAAAAGGCGCCATCGTCATACACTTCCGCAATGGGATAGCCGATGCGCGGGAAATCGGGCACTTCCTGCCAGCGGCTGAAATTGCCGCCGCACGCCTGCGCGCCGCATTCGAGAATGTGGCCGGCAACGGTTCCGGCAGCCAGCTTGTCCCAGTCGTCAGGTTTCCAGCCAAATTCGTGAATCATGGGCGCCAGCACCAGACCCGGATCCGTGGCCCGGCCCGTGATGATAACTTGCGCCCCTTTGTCGAGGGCCTCGGCTATGGCAAACGAGCTGATGTAGACATTTGCAGATAACACCTTGTCCTTCATCGAGGTCAGTGGCTTGCCCGTGTCCAGATGGTTAAATTCTACGCCTTGCTGCATCAGCTCAGGCAGACGGTGCAGAATATCATCGCCCTCGACGATGCCTATCTTCAGGCCACTTAAGCCCAGCTCACGGGCAGCAGCAAAGACCGCCTGCCGGCATGCCGGAGGGTTGACGCCGCCGGCGCTGGCTACCACTTTAATGTCTTTTTCGATCAGGGTGTGCAGGGCATCCTTCATGAGCTGGACAAAGTCGGTGGCAAACCCCCGGTCCGGGCTCTTCTGCTTCTGCCGCTGCATGATCGACATGGTGACTTCGGCCAGATAGTCCAATGTGACATAGTGAATCGGGCCGCCGTTGATGAGATTCAGCGGCGCATCGATGCTATCGCCCCAGAATCCCTGGCCATTACCTATGAGAACGGGTTCCTTCATGCGACTCCTTTGAAAATGTGTTATAATGTATTGAGGTGTTTGAGTGTTACGGTGCTTGTGTGTTGACCCTCTGCCTAACCCGTAAACACCTTAACACACAAATACGCTTTTTACAACCGCAAAACCCCGGTCCTATACTCAGGGATATCCGGATTGTTCATGGCCATCTCCAGACCCCAGATCAGCTTTTCGCGCGTGCGGCGCGGGTCGATGATGCCATCAACCATCAATCTTGCTGCTGAATAATACGGCGACATCTCATGTTCGTACTTCTTCACCAGCTCCTGACGGAATTTTTCTTTTTCTTCATCGGACAGATTCTTCTTGGTCAGCAATACGGTATCCGCGGCGATGCCGCCGTCCATGACCGCCAGTCGCGCCGTGGGCCAGGAAAAAATCAGGCGCGGATCGTAGGCTTTGCCGCACATGGCATAGTTACCGGCGCCAAAGCTGTTGCGAATTACGACCGAGAATTTGGGCACGATCGAATTCGCCTGCACGTTGACCATCTCGGAGCCGTCCTTGATGATGCCGTTGTTCTCCGCCATCTTGCCGACCATGAAGCCGCTGACATCGTGCAAAAATACCAACGGGATGAGCCGCTCATTGCATAACATGATGAAATGCGACGCCTTGTTGGCGGAGTCGCTGTAGATGACGTTGCCGATCTGAACCTGCGGCGGCTGCGGATTACCGTGAATATCTGGCGGCATCTGGCGAAACACCTGCTTGCCCTGGTTGGCGACAATGCCCACCATAAAGCCGCCGATGCGCGCAAAACAGGTGATCAGCGTCGGGCCAAAGTGAGGCTTGAATTCTTCAAACCGGCTCTCATCCACCATGCGTGCCAGGATTTCGCGCATTTCATAGGTGCCGCTGGCATCGTGCGGCAGGACGCCGAGAATTTCCTCGACATCGTACTT
>CAZVSL010000849.1:0-2197 GCA_964629935.1 uncultured Calditrichaceae bacterium
ACACAACGCGGCATGCGCCTTTCCGTGCAGCCGGTTGACAAGCACCATTTCGACAAAGTCGTAGATCTGGCAATGACGGAAAACAGCTCATGATTGTGCAGTTTCCACCAGTTGAGCTTGCTGATGATGAGTCCGGATTGCTGGCCGTGGGCGGCGATCTGGAGATCGCCTCGCTGGAGCTCGCCTATCGCAACGGTATTTTCCCCTGGCCGGTAAGCGAACACGACCCCATTCTGTGGTTCGCACCACCGGAACGCGCCATCCTGGAATTCGACAAACTGCGCATACCGCGCCGGCTCAAACGGGAGTTGAAGAAAGTCAGGTTCGAGCTTCGCATCAACACCTGCTTTGCGGAGGTCATCAAAGCGTGCGCCCGCAGCACAAATCGGCGCGGTCAACCCGGCACCTGGCTCACCGCCGACATGATCGACGCATTCATCCGATTCCACGAAGTCGGAATGGCGCATTCGTTTGAGACTTTTGACGAGCACGGCAAGCTGGTTGGCGGCATGTATGGCGTCAAAATCGGGCGTTACTTTGCCGGTGAAAGCATGTTTTACATCAAAACCAACGCTTCGAAATTTGCCTTGCTCCAGGCTGTATCCCATCTCAAACAACGTGGCAGCACCTGGATGGATGTGCAGGTCATGACGCCGTTGCTTGCCAGTTTCGGCGCCATCGACATCCCGCGCGATCTTTTTATGCAGCGTTTGAAAAAGGCTACATTCGATGCAACCAGGGACCCGCATGATATCTGGAAACCAAACTGAGCGATTCCGGCCTCAATTCAGGTGAAAGACATACCATGACTAAAGCAAACAAAGAATTGGTGCAATCTCTTCAGCAAGCGTCTCAAATCATGATCTTCACGGGCGCCGGCATCTCCACCGGCAGCGGCATTCCGGATTACCGTGGTCCGCAAGGCGTGTGGACGCGCAGGCAGCCGGTGTATTATCAGAATTTTATGGCTTCCGAGGCGGCGCGCATCGAGTATTGGGATGAAAAGCTTGAAGGCTGGGCCGGCTTTCGCAACGCCCGTCCGAACGCCGTGCACAAGGCCGTGGTGGACCTGGAACGTGCAAACAAGCTGTGCATGGTCGTAACCCAGAATATCGACGGCTTGCATGCGCGCGCCGGTACCAGCCCGCAACGGCTGGTCGAGCTGCACGGTAGCAATCTTGCGGTCGCCTGCCAGAGCTGCAGCCGGCGCAGCGATCCTGAGCCGCATTTCGCCTACTTCAAAGAAACCGGCAAACCGCCGCGGTGTGAAGTGTGCGGCGGCTATCTAAAGCCCGCGACCATCAGTTTTGGACAGAGTTTGCGTGAGTCGGACCTGGAGAGGGCTGCCATGGCTGCGCAACAGGCGGACCTGGTGGTGGCGCTGGGATCGACGCTGTCGGTCTATCCCGCTGCCGGTTTTCCGATCATGGCTGCTGACCGCGGCGTACCGTACATCATTATCAACCGCGGCGCAACCGACCACGACAGCCATCCCGCTGTCTGCCTGCGGCTGGAAGGAGATGTCGGCGAGCTGTTTCCACCAGCCGTGAAGGAGGCGCTGGCATAGCATAGAGCTTGCATACTATCATACTTTTTGTTACTTTAGTCGATTGCTAGTTTGAGCCAATTGCTGCTATATTGGATTGAAATTAATTGGCTAGCGTACTAATTGAATTATTCATGAATCAGGCTGAAAAGAGGAAGGCGGCTCAAGCCGCCTTTAGGCGGGTTCAACTACTTGTAGCTACGGGATTTATCCCGTAGCTACAAGGTGAAGTCTCGTCTGGTTTATGAATAATTCAAACTAATTGAATGAGTCTGCTTTTATGAACATGACGTTTGATACAATCAACCAAATCCTGAATAAACGCATCATGGTACTCGATGGCGCCATGGGCACCATGATCCAGAAATACAAGCTCACGGAAGATGATTTTCGCGGCAAGCAATTCAGAGAACATGAAAGTTCTCTGGGCGGCAACAATGATTTGCTTTCTATCACACAACCGGACCTCATCAAGGAAATCCACGCAGCTTTTCTGGACGCTGGTGCAGATATCATCGAAACCAACACGTTCAGCGCCACCTCTATTTCGCAGGCCGATTACAACCTTCAGGAGAGCGTAACCGATATCAACTTTGCGGCGGCGAGGCTTGCAAAGGAAGTTGCCGCGGAATACACCGAAAAACAGCCGGA
>CAZVSL010000850.1:0-2195 GCA_964629935.1 uncultured Calditrichaceae bacterium
GCCGGAGTTCGAAGCAGAGATCTACCTGCCGGGTCCGGCAACCATAGAAGGAGATGGCGAGCTGACACAGATCGAGCCGAATGTCTACCGGCTTTCCGGACGTTTACCGGCGCAAGTTGCGTTCGCCGCGCACCAGCCTGAAACTGAGTTGCCGGTACGATTGCTGCCGCGACTGAGGAAGCAGTTTGGCCTGGCAAAGGATGGCCTTTTCCTGGCAGGCGAGAGCGTCTTTGGCTCCGGTGAGGTTGGCGGCATAGAAGCAGGCGGTGAGCTGCGCGTGGCCATCAGTGCACATCCACCGGCTGAAGGTCAGACCATCATTCATGACAGTATGACGTTGCCGTTGGCTGATACGCTGGCTCTGGCCGGGGCTTATGGCCTGGCTGATGGCGCCCAATCCACCGGCGTGACGTTTTCCATCTATATCAATGGCGATATGTATTTCAGCACGACTACCGCTGACACAGGCTGGCAGCCGTTTTCTCTCGACCTGACGCCGTTTGCCGGGGAAGCCGTCTATCTGCAATTCGTTACGGATGCCGGCCAGTCGTCCGCCTTTGACTGGGCCTACTGGACGGACCTGGTCGTTTGCAACGATCCGGCTGATTGCAGCGATTGTGTTCACGATGGCGACGTCAACGGCGACGGCCAGCTCACGGAGGATGATGCCTTCTGTGCCTTCAGCTTCTATTTGCAGGGCCAGCGTATTTCTCAGAGCTGCGACGCGCCGGGATTTACCTGCGAGCTGGCGGCCGCTGATGTCAACTGTGATGCAGTCGTCTCAGTCATCGATGCTCTGGCGATATTTGTACGCGCCCTCGAGCAGGATACGCCGGCTGCTTGCTTTCTGCCATCCGCGCCCATTGGCAACGGACCGACCGGGCCGGTGCTGCTTTCGTTGCAGCGAGCCGGGCAAACCCCGGAAAGTTTGCGGCTTCTGCTTTCCGCTGAAGCGGCAGCCGGCGTCCGCGCCTTTGGCCTGGATTTTGTTTATCCGGCTGACAAACTTGTTTTCAAAAGCGTGCGTGCAACAGGCTTGCTGTCGGACTGGGCCGGGTTAGATGCCAGCCAGACAGAGCCGGGATTGCTGGCCATCGGTGGGTTCAATGACTTGCCGTTGCCAGAGGCTGCCAGCGGCGGCCTGTTCGAGATCGAATTTGAGGTGCAGGATAGCGCATTTCAATTCTCCGAGCTGGCTATCACGAATTTCTCAGATGATTTCAGCAATGCCAGCTACGCCATCACAGAAGTCGGTCACAGCATAGACGAAAGCAGCCTGCCGACTTCTTTCCAACTCTATCAGAACTATCCGAACCCGTTTAATCCGGAAACGCGCATTCGCTTCGATCTTCCGGCGCGCACACAAGGCGCGGTCGCGGTGCACCTTGCTATCTATAATATCACCGGACAACTTGTGCGCGTTTTGGTTGACGCAGAGCGCGCCGCCGGCGCATACGACGTGGTCTGGGATGGCCGCAATGCGCGCGGCCTCACGGCGCCCTCGGGTTTATATTTCTTCCGCCTGAGGGCCGGCGAATTTACCAGGACGAATAAGATGCTGCTCATTCGCTGAGCCGCAGTAATGTCTTAAGGTGTTTGAGTGTTAAGATGTTTGCGTGTTAAAGTGTTTGCGTGTTAAGGTGTTGTATGCTATTTTGGTCATGATGTTGTACACAACCAAACTCTAACACACAAACACACAGAACACACAATCCTTCCGTTATGCGATTTTCCGATTGGACGGCTATCGACGAACTTCGGGATGTACCCGAAAAACCCGGCCTGTTTCAGATCAAAGCCGGGGGAGAGCTGCTGGCCTACCCGACAGGCAAAAGCGCCATGGTCTATTATGGTTACGCCGAGCAGCTTGCCCACGGCCTGGATACATTCAAGTCGGACATGTTGCCTGTGCTCGAGCTGGATGACAAAGAGCTAATGGTGCGGTGGATGGCAGCAGAAGATAAGGAAGAGCGGTTCAAGCGATATCTCGATACCTTTCTCTCAAATTTTGGCAGCCTGCCCGTCGGCAATGAAATCTGGTTGCAGAAATCACAGGAAGGTATGTAAGCCAGGCCGCAGCGAAAATTCATATATCAGGGTCTCCGCGGTTAAGAGTGTCCGTTAGCAAGATGTTAAATCGTTTTGCCCAAAATTGTTTTGGCTTATGAAAGACCTCAATGGTTACCCTTCGATTT
>CAZVSL010000851.1:0-2194 GCA_964629935.1 uncultured Calditrichaceae bacterium
AAATCAAATATTAAAACGGAAAAATCAAAACGACAGCCTTTTTTGAATTCGGTTTAGAATTTTGCTTTGTCATTTTGCATTTTCATATTTGAACTTTGATTTCCCAGTCTTGCCAAAAAATGCTAAGACTTTACGACTAAGGCATTAACAGATCAAGATAGTGTGACACCATAACATAAGTATTTCAAAATTAATTATCAATCTGCGCATCGTGTAAACAGAAATCTGTTAAGCGCAATCGGGCTTTCGCTACCGGAATCGCTCAACCCCGAAAGGCTCAAGTGCCAGGGATGGCAGTTTGCCTTCAACAATCTCGGCCACCAGCTTACCGGTAATCGGCGCCAGAGAAATACCAAGCATAGCATGTCCCGTAGCAACTATCAGATTCGATATCTTCTGTGTGCGGCCAATGCACGGCAAACCGTCAGGTGTGCATGGGCGCAGGCCGCCCCAAACATCGGTGCGTTCAATGAAAGTAGACTCAAAATCAGGCAGATATTCCGGTACGGCGCGAAGGATGGCCTCGATGCGGCGCTGGTTCAGGCTCAGATCGAGACCGCTCAGCTCCATGGTGCCGGCAAACCGCACGCGGTCGTCCAATGGTGTAACCGCGACCTTTGCTTCCGACAGCATCATCGGTATGCTCAACTTTGAATTGGACGGCCGCATGGTGACGCTATAGCCTTTGCCAGCCTGGATAGGCAAGCGCAAGGACAGACTGCTGACCAGTTCCGGCGACCAGGCGCCGCCCGCCAGCACAAAATTATCGGCAGTAAACTCGCCATTATTTGTTCGTACTGATTTGATTCTTCCATTTGCATGCTCGAAACTCTGCACGGTCGTTTGTTCCATCACCTTCACCAAATTCGGGTTGAGCAAACGAGTTATGCCGGCAATGAACTCAGCCGGATCGAGATGTGCATCCTGCTGGTAGTAAGTTCCGCCTACGGCGCGCAAGGAGACCTCCGGCAGCAGTGCTTCAAGGTCGCGATGCTGCAAGATGTCTACCTGCTGTCCAAGCTCCTGAGCCAATTCAGCATCTTGGCGCTCAGCTTGCATGGCGCGCTCGCTGTTGTACAGCATAAGCAAGCCGTTACGCGTTAGCTCAAACGCGCCGGCGCACACTTTTTCCAGCTCATCAAACAGGGCACGGCTGGCGAGCAACAGCTCATTCAGCACCGGCGCGGCCTTCTGAACCTGCTCATGCGTGCTGCTACGATTAAACTGCCAAAGCCAGGTCAGCAGCTCCCAGCTCAGCCGCGGCTTGATATAAAACGGGCTATCCGGTTTGAACATCCACTTCAGTCCTTTCCGGACCATACCGGGCGCCGCCAGCGGCACAACGTGACTCGGAACGATGAGACCGGCATTCTTGTCTGAGCAGCCGGAGCCAAGAGTACTGCGCTCTAATAGCGCCACCTGTGCACCCTGGAGGCTGAGGTAATAGGCCGCGCATAAGCCGATGGCGCCGCCGCCGATTATGACTACATCGTAGTGTTCAGGCATGATGTTTGGGAATTAGGATTTCGAAACCGTTGAAACGGTTCCTACAGAACAGGCTTTCTCTCATTAACACCAGGATTAATCCGGGTGTTAATGAGAAGCATTCCACAACATTAGCCGTTTTAACGGCTTCAACACGTATCTCGTGCTCAAAACTGCGGCGCACAAAAAGAGCCGTACCCAATAAGAACGTTCCTGCCCAAAAGGGTAAGCCCTCATACTACCTGAAAGCCGTGAGCATAGGGATCATCATCATCGATAAAAATAGTATTCAAGCCGGTGACGTGGGCCCAACCTTGAATGGAAGGTACGATGGCTTCGCGGTCGCCTACTTTGGTTCGGCTTTCTACCCGCCCCCGGAACAGACTGCCGATGATGCTTTCGTGTATGAACTCATCGCCAACGGCCAGCTTGCCTTTAGCGGTCCACTGCGCCATGCGCGCTGAGGTGCCGGTGCCGCAAGGCGAGCGGTCGATGGCTTTGTCGCCGTAGAACACAGCATTTCTGGCATGCGCTTCCGGTTTGGTCGGCTGGCCGGTCCACTGGATGTGAGTCAGGCCGCGGATGGTCGGATGTTCAGGATGGATGAATTCGAAGTTCTTATTCAACTGTTGGCGCAGAATGGGACTCCACTGAACAAGCTGGCTGGCAGAACAGTCAGCCAGGTCGCGGAAATTTTCTTGTGCATCGA
>CAZVSL010000852.1:0-2189 GCA_964629935.1 uncultured Calditrichaceae bacterium
GCTCACGCTCGGCGGCCTGCCAAAGGACATCCGCTGCAGCATCTTCAACAATCTGGCCGAGGTCTTCATGCACAAAGGCGAGCATGCGCAAGCGGTCAAGTTTGCCCAACAAGCCCTTGCCATCGCCGGCGCGCAGACTACCTCCTACCTCCTGCTCTTCGAGATCTATGGCCGGACGCAGGACGCCGGAAAACAGATTCACTGCCTGCAGCAAGCCATCGACCTGGTCGAGAAGAAACAACGTGCCGTGCACGATGTCTCTCTGGAGGCGTACGTTGATCTGGCAGCGCTGTACATCAACCTGGGACACAAGCAGGCTGAAATACGGCAGTTCGAGCCAGCCCGGATGAGCTATGAACGTGCCCTGGAGCTGGCGCCCGACAACGTCTCGGCGCGCCGGGGTCTCGTGGCTTGCCACATGAACCTGGGTAACTATGCGCAGGCCGACAAGCTGTTGCAACAGCTCTCCGCGCAATTCCCTGATGACAGCACCATTCTACAGCAGCTCGGCTGGCTTGCGATCAAGCTGCAAGACTTCGAGCGCGCTATAGAAGCATACAAACGCCTGCTCGCGCACGAACCAGCCAATACTGGCATCCTGAAACGGCTGGCCGGCCTGTACCACAAGCTCGGCGACCAGAAGAACAGCCGGAAGATGCTTTTGCGGATGCGGGGGTGAGTGGTGAGTGGTGCGAGGCTGGGAAAACCGTTGAAACGGTTTTGGAGGCCTTGTTCGCCGTCGCTGTCACCGCGCTGAAGCGCGGTGTCAATGAGATTTGTGCTGATTCGGAATCTTCGTCCCAAAACGCTGAAGTTCCCCTTCTTGTCTCACTTTATTCGACTACCGTTAGTGGACTTAGCCATTCAACTTCGTGTTTCTATCACAGGGTTGCTTTCAGGGTCTCATTAACCCCGTGCTTCAGCGCGGGGTACGAGCCGAAAGCGACCATGTCCCCAAAGCCGTTTTAGCGGCTTGTCTAAACCCGCTTCAGCACCAGGCCATACAGCCGGTTACCGGGATGCCTCACTCCTGCGCCGTATCTCCTCCCGAATTATTGCCTGAATCACTTCCGGATTCCGCCACTGTATGACACGCCGGCTGTTGATGAACAGCGAAGGCGTAGAGCGAATTTGCGGCCCGGCATACTCTATTTCCATGCGCACGCGGGCGAGCGTGCTGTTGGCGTCCAGACACCGGTTGAATGCCTGTCGGTCCCAGCCGTACTCTTGCGCCAGATCGAGCATGAGATCGCGGCTGAAGTTTTTTTGATTCTTGAAGAGATCGTCGTGATACTCCCAGAACTTGCCGCGTTGCTGGGCGCAGACAGCGGCGCGGGCGGCCAGGCCCGCATGCTGATGCACGTTGCTGCGGACAAAGCGGTTGATCTTGGGGTCGAGCGGAAAATTCATGAACACAAACCGCACCTGATCGCGAAACTCCCACAACAGGCCGCGCAAGTGGAATGCGGCGCGCCGGCAATGCGAACACTGAAAATCGCTAAACTCCACAATCTCAACTTTGGCCAGCGGATTGCCCCAGACCGGCGCGGATTCGTGCGTGCGGATATTTTCTGGCGCCTGCTCAAAATGTTTCCGGACTTCAGCTTCGATGTCGACGTCAGGTAGTTTCAGAAAATTGCTTTCAATGTACCCGGCCAGAATGAAACCGGAAGCGTACAAACTTATCACCAGAATCAAACTCACTACAATGCCGGTCCTGAATTTGCTCGGCGGTGCTGTGGGCCAATGGCCGGCAATGGTTTTGCGCATGAAATCCGGCAGTTTCCTGAACTCCAGGCCGAGCGCTTTGACGAACAACAGCATGATGGCCAGGTTGATCAGGTACATGGTAACGCACACCGGGCAGAACAGCTTCAGCACAAAGAACAGTGTGTAGGCTTTATAACATGAGAACAGAACGCCGAAAACGCTGGAAATGAACCCGATAACAAGCGCCGTCTCGCTTCTGCGTTTCTTGACCAATGCCCACAACGAAACCAGCACAAGCCACAGGTAGAAGAACGCGCCCCACCAGGCGACAGGCACGCCGGCAAGAAAGGCATGGCTTGAGGCGAGTACAGCATCACAATTTATCCATGCATTTATGGAACATCCGCTTGGGTCTGTCAAGCCAATCCAGCGCAAAAACATGGTCTGGTATGCTGCATAGACCGCGACCACGATGCCCA
>CAZVSL010000853.1:0-2180 GCA_964629935.1 uncultured Calditrichaceae bacterium
CCACCACTTCTCAGGCTCAAATGGTAGTCGAATGGGTGGACAACACCAGCATGGTCTATTACCTGAAAGACCATCTCGGCTCCGTGCGTGCAACAGTGAATGAAGTTGGCGCGGTTGTTTCGTATGATGATTATGACCCGTGGGGTTCGACGCTGGCCGGGCGCTCCATGACGACGCAGGCGAATTTGGTGAACAAATTCACCAGCAAGGAATGGGATGATGATTTTGTGCTGAATTGGGGTTACCATGGCGCGCGGTTCTATATCCCGGATATTGGAAGGTGGGGGAGTAGAGACCCGTTTGCACAGAAGTATCCGGGCTTGAGTCCCTACGCTTACGTTGCCGACAACCCGCTGCTCTACTTCGACCCGGACGGCCGTGACATCAAAAACATGGGCAAGCACAGGTGGGCCTATCTTGCCTTCCACAATGCGGACTTTCATGAGTTTGGTATTCTCGACGAAGCGAGAAACGGTAAACCTGCGGTTCTCGAATCCTCCTTTCTGCAAGACCGGCACGATTTCGTCATCGATCTTCACGACCAAAATGCCGTTTGGATAAAGACCGGCGGCGATGACCGTGGCGCTGATTATGTAATAAATGAACAAAATGAGGTTGAACCTGATGGTCTTGTAGCACAATATGCGAAAAAGTTCGGTAAGTTCAGAAAAGCAAAAGCAAAAGAGCTGGGCAGTATTTCCAATCATCTCAAAAATGCCCGTAGTCAAATTGGTACGCGTATAGCCCAACTGAACCAACTTATCAAGGTTGCCTCGCGCGAGGTAGATTTCCGGGATAGACGAACTTTTGAGGCCTTGATGAACTTGTATCAGGAACGACAAAAAGAGAGGAAAAAAGCGGAAGTGGTTCGTAGGTTAATCAAGGCATTGGAGTAAGCCTGAGAGACGAACATAGCGATCAAAGTTAAACGTAGCACCGGCGAGTGTTGGCAAGCAGAGTTGCTCTGGCTGCTCTGTTTGCCAGACGCATTTTAAACGACTGATACCAAAGTGATACAAGCATGAAAGCTCTTTACACTCTTTCGTCTGTTCTCATCTTATCCTCTTGCGTGATGATTGAGAATCAGGAAATACGCTTTCTGGAGTACCTGGCCGACGCCGATACCCTTACCGTTATGAATCTCACGTCCTATATGATGGACGACAAGGATGTTGGTTGGGATAGTCCGGAGTTGTTCCGATTTCTTTTGCTCAAGCGACTGGAGAGCGTGCCATCGGAGATTGGTCAATTCAGAAAGTTGCGACGCCTCAAGTTAGGCTACAACCGGTTGCGTGACCTGCCAGACGAGTTTGGTGACTTGCAGCAGCTCGAGTATCTCGATTTGACCAAAAACCAGTTTGAAGAGCTGCCGGCCTGCATCAGCGAATTGCAGAATCTTCGAGTTCTGAAAATTGGGCAAAACCCCTTCCGGACATTTCCCACAGTGGTGACCAAATTGCATAACTTGGAAGAGTTGCACATAGAGCGTGCGAAGCTGGACCATCTTCCTGCCGAAATCGCCAATCTGCAGAACTTACGCGTTTTGGTGTTGTCCCGGAATAATTTGTCTCGAATACCTGGTGAAATCGGTTCGCTGCTAAACCTGCAGGAACTTGAACTGGCATCCAACGAAATCGTTGACATTCCTACCGAGATCAGATATCTTAGAAATCTGACCATTTTGAGTCTCTCAGCAAACCGCATCAAAAACGTGCCGGAGGAAATTGGCTTTCTCCATAAACTGGCGGACCTGACTCTATCTGCCAATGAGATCACAGAACTACCGAGTTCCATCGGCTGGCTCTCCAACCTGAAAGTGCTATTCCTGGACAAGAACCGCCTGCAATTCCTACCCAACGAAATCAGCGCACTGGTCAAGTTAGAACAGTTGGACCTATCCCAGAACCAACTTGAGTATTTGCCGCCCGGCATTGGCAATCTGAAAGAACTCAGATGGCTTGAGCTGAACGATAACAATCTGCAGACTTTGCCTGCACAAATCGGTGAGCTTATCAACCTCTGGAATTTAGACCTGCGCGCAAACCCTTTCGTTGAGTTACCGTCGGAAATGGCACATTTGCATTCCTTGGATGAACTTGGGTTGGAAGATAAGAAGATTTCCATGCTTCCATCTATCCTGGTTCGGCACCAATTTGAATGATGGGCTTAGAATGCGACCG
>CAZVSL010000854.1:0-2179 GCA_964629935.1 uncultured Calditrichaceae bacterium
GTTATTTCCCGCACTGGTTTGTTCATGGGGAGGCTCAGGAACGTCAACCCGTGAGACTGCGACAAGTCCTCTTCATTCCATTTCAGCTCATTCTCTCCGCGCGCAGAGACGATGGTCTTGTATCCTGCCCGTGCCAGCTCTTCGATAGCTTCCTGTGACGGCTGGCTGCCGAAAAGCAGGCTGTCCACGAGCATGCTGTTTGCCATGCCCTCGACGGGTGCAGGCTGCGGGTGGGGTGCATTGTTGTTGCAGGCCAGGAGAGCCAGGCCAGAAAATATCAGGAGCGCAGGCAGAAGCATGTCGTTTGGATAACGCAGAAATTCACACAACCGGGGAGTTTTGCCGTTTCTGCATGAACAATGCAGGTCCGTCAATCGCAATTCACCTCTCCTCAATCACTTTCCTAAACTCTTCATAACTATGCTTGCCCAGCAAAAACGCTGTTTGCTTGCCGCTGGCATCAAACACAAATGTTGCCGGCAGGGCGCCGCTCCACCCGGGGTTCAGGTTATTGATGAATTCATCCTGATCTTTAAAATCCGCAACGTAGACTTTAAAGTTGATATTCTGCTCCTGCAAGAACGGTTTGATGCGAGACTCAACCTCATCGGGATAATCGACGCTCAGGCCAACAATCTCCACGTCCCTGTTGCGGTAATCTTCAGCCAGACGAACCAAATCGGGGAATTCTTCTTTGCAGGGAATGCACCAGGTTGCCCAAACATTCAGAAGCAGCATCTTACCGTTGCGCTCCTGAGTCAGCTTTTCGAAACCAGACTCATCGATGGCTTCAACGCCAATGCTGCCGCCGTTTGTGGCCCTTTCCCTGCTTTGCGGCTCGCCGCTGCTTTCAGTTTTTTGCTCGCTGCGGCAGGCAGCGAGCAAAAAAACGATAGCCAAAGGTAGGACAAATCTCATGTTTCAACTCTTTTGATGGTGCAGCCAAAGGCTTTTGTTCTGGTTACGGTTACCTCTTCGCTGGCGAGGATTTCATCCAGAGTTTTGCGCAGGTCTTTTGTTGTGACTTCGTCCGGCCGGCGGGAGTCGTCGATGCGACCTTGATACAGGACGTTGAACTCTGAGTCCAGCACATAGACCTCAGGCGTTACCGATGCCTCAAGTTTATCAGCAATGATATTATTGTGATCCTTCAGTATCGGAAACTGCAGGTCGTTTTCCTGAGCATGGTTTTTTATCTCTTCGACATCTTCTTGTTTGTTGGAATTGATGCCGATAAAGGCAACGTCTTTTTCCCGGTAATCGGCATACAATTGCGCCATGCGTTCATTGTAATCATTCGAGATCGGACAGCGCGTGGCAATGAACATTAAAACGATGGCATTTGAATCCTTGTAGTCTGAAAGGGAATGTTCCTGGCCAGTGTAATCCTCCAGCGTGAAATTCTCGACGCTGGTGACTTCTTCTGCCATGACTTTTTCATCGTTGCCTTTTTGCTCGGCATTTTGCTGTTCTGACTGTGTTTGGCAGCCAAACAGAAGTGCAGATACCATTAGTAACAACATCAGCTTATTAAGCATAGCGATCTCCCAAATAATGATGGTTTAGCATGAATTGATTGGTTTAGTATAGGTTAGTTTTGATTCAGCTCCTGATACAGCCAGGCCCTGGCGGTCTGCCATTCCCGCTTGACCGTCGCCGGTGAGATGGCAAGCGCCCGGGCTGTCTCTTCGATGGTCAAGCCGGTGAAATAGCGCAGCTCCACAATGCGACACATCCGCTGGTCAAACGCAGACAGACGGTCAAGCGCCTCATCCAGGGCCAGGAGTTCGGCTGTTTTGCTTTCCGCCAGCACAGCGCCTTCATCGAGCGTGACGCGTGCTTCGTCGCCGCCACGCTTTTGTGCCCGTTTGCGTTTGGCGTAATAGATCAGAAACTGGCGCATGGCGCGCGCCGCCACGGCAAAGAAATGGGCCCGATTCTCCCAGTTGAAGTGTGATTCTTCGATCAGACGCAGGTAGGCCTCGTGCACCAGGTCCGTGGTCTGGATGGTGGCGTTACGGCTTTCCCGGCGCAGAAAGGCGTGCGCCAGTTGTTCTAGCTCCTGATAGATGATCGGGGTTAGCTCCTGCAGAGCAGCTTCGTTTCCTTCTCTTAGCTCTACCAGCAGGCGGGTTACCTGTTTTCGGGGCTGCTGCATAAACTCAATATAGCAATCTGT
>CAZVSL010000855.1:0-2175 GCA_964629935.1 uncultured Calditrichaceae bacterium
CAGTCGTGAGCGGCGCGGCGGCAACCGCCTGCCTTGTAAATGTGAAAGAACATCTATCGCATTTGATGTTGAATCATCCTGCGATGATGAGTTTATCCTGAGCATCGCCGAAGGGCCCCGTGCGGACCCGCACGCGGGGTGTTGTGGGGAGGGTGGGGGAAAGCCCCGCCCTTACCCGATTATGTGTGCCCTTTGATAATAATACCCATAACTGCAAGTTCTTAAACAACTAACTATTCTTCTTTGGTCAATTCATTGGCAATTAATTCCGCTTGTTTCAAAACTGTTTCCGTTGCCAGCTTCTGCATGTCCGGCGGATAGCCATACTGACGCAAAGTTCTTTTTACGATTACTTTTAGCTTTGCCTTGACGCTTTCTTTAATAGTCCAGTCAATGCTGGCGTTTTGTTTAACTTTTTCTAAAAGCACAATGGCGAGTTCGCGTAGCTTTTCTTTCTGCATGAGTTCCCGCGCACTTTTATTATTGGCAATCGCCGTGTAAAAGGCATATTCAAATGTTGACATGCCCATCTCTTGCGGCTCTTTATCCATCTGCTGAATATCTTTGCCCAACTTTATGAGTTCTTCGATGAATTCAGCAGCGCTGATGATTTTGTTGTGGTATTTGAGAATGGCTTTTTCAAGCAGTTCCAATAAGGCTTTGCTTTGCACAAGATTCGTTTTAGCCCGCGATTTAATTTCATCATTCAAAAGCTTTTTAAGCACTTCCATTGCAATATTTTTGTGCTTCATTCCTTTGACTTCCAAAAGGAATTCTTCAGACAAGATGGATATATCCGGCTTTTTGATTCCGGCGGCGTCGAACACGTCGATAACCTTTTCAGAAACCAAAGCCTTGTCAATGACCTGGCGAATGGCGGTTTCCAGTTCTTCATCGGTCTTGCCCGGCCCGGGCGACTCAAATTTTACCAGACGCGCTTTTACGGCCTGAAAAAACGCAACTTCATCTTTGACATCCATTGCCTGCTCGTGCGGGATGGCTATGGCAAAAGCCTTTGATAAAGCCATGACTTCGTCCACATACCTTTTTTTGCCGTTTTCCAATCCGAGTATGTGTTCTTCGGCGGCCAAAATTATAGAAAGTTTTTTCGATGTATCTGCCGTGAAATATTCTTCGTAATCGAAGCCGTGATACATGGCGGAAACCACTTCCAGCTTCTCCAACATGAGTTGAACTGCTTTTTCCTGTGTAATCGTCGGGTCGCCTTTGCCGCCACTCTCTGAATAAAAGGAAAGCGCTTTTTTCAAATCGGACGCTATGCCAAGATAATCGACAATGAGACCACCCGGTTTGTCCTTATAAACACGGTTGACACGGGCAATGGCCTGCATCAGGTTGTGGCCCTGCATCGGCTTGTCAATGTAAAGCGTATGCAGAGACGGCACGTCAAACCCGGTCAGCCACATATCGCGCACAATCACGAGTTTCATTTCATCCTGTGGGTCTTTCATCCGGTCGGCCAAAGCCCGGCGTTGTTCTTTGCTGGTGTGATGTTTTGCCAGTTCCGGTCCGTCGGAAGAAGCGGCGGTCATAACAACCTTTATAGCCCCTTTGCTCAAATCGGCATGATGCCAATGCGGGCACAGTTTGACAATCTCATCATACAGCTCAACGGCGATGCGGCGTGACATGGCTACAATCATCCCTTTGCCTTCAAATACTTCCTGCCGCTGTTCAAAATGGGTGACAATATCTTTGGCAACTCGCTTGATGCGGTCTTCACTGCCGACCAATGCTTCCAATTGTGTCCATTTGGCTTTGGCTTTTTGGGTTTCGCTCAGATCATCCTTTTTGAGTTCTTCATCCAGTTCTTTAACCAGCCGTTTGCCTTCTTCACTTAAAAGAATTTTAGCCAGGCGGCTTTCATAATAAATACGAACCGTAGCGCCGTCTTCCACCGCCATCGCGATGTCGTAAATGTCGACATAATTTCCAAAAACAGCCGGCGTATTCACGTCTGTTTTCTCGATGGGCGTGCCGGTGAACCCCAGGTAGGTGGCGTTGGGCAGGGCGTCGCGCAGGTATTTGGCAAAACCGTACACTGTCTTTTTGCCTATAACATTACCTGAATCATCTTTATCATCAATGGTCTTAGCTTTGAAACCGTATTGCGTGCGGTGCGCTTCATCGGCAATGACCACGATATTCTTACGC
>CAZVSL010000856.1:0-2174 GCA_964629935.1 uncultured Calditrichaceae bacterium
CGGTGCATAATTTGTATGTTATAGGTGATTTTGCGTACGTGTCTTATTACACCGCGGGCTTCCGCATTTTCGATGTATCGGAGCCCGGCGAGCCCCAAATTGTGAAGGAATTCGATACTTCAGATGCGAGCGGCGCCGGCTTCGATGGCGCGTTCGGCGTCTATCCGTTTGCTCCCTCCGGACATATTCTGGTCAGCGACAGCCAAAGCGGATTGCACGTGTTTTCATTTTCAGAATTGACATCAGACAACAACGCAAATCCGCTGGCGCCCTGACACTCCTCATCTCCTGTTGCCTGCGACATGATTTTCAGTTGCAATTCAATTGTTTTATTGTTATGATGCAGGCACAGGCTCTTCTGAACCAGTTCTTGCCGGTCATGCAAAGCAAAAAGAACAAACTGTTCGCTATCCTAATCGGCTCTGTTTTCGTGTTTGTGAATGTGGCCGTGGACCTTTACAATCATCACGATATCCACGGTGAGATAATTACAGATGCGAGTACGCGTACGGATGATGCGAGTGACGGCGAGCATACGCCCTTGAGCGCCCCTTCCTGCGTCGCCTGCTCGATGGCATTCGATCAAATCGCTCCGACTGATGCTTCGAGAATTTTGCCTTCTTGCCAGCAAGGTCTGCTTTCATTCCTGCCCCCACATAACCTTCGTGTTGTTATCCTTTCTCCTGACCACTATCTGAGAGCGCCGCCACTTTCTCTCGCTTAAGTCCCTTTAGATAGGCCAATCGCTGTGTCCAGAGCGGCCAGAGCTTGAGATGGTGGGCGCATGATTATTTTCATTCATCAGAAAGCGAGGGATTCGAATGTTGCACCACCGTATTTTGCTTAGTTTTGTCTTGCTTGTCTTTTTTCTATATGGAGGGCGTGGCTTTGCCCAACAGCAGAGCACGCCAACCGCGATTGATACGCTCAAGAGCCGAATTGCCGAGCTGGAGCGCACCATCGCCGAGCTCAAGGGCGAACAGCCTGAGGCAGAGCCGGAAGTGGATAGCGAACTGGAGCGCGAGCTTGCTGCTGAGCTGGGGCAGGAGATGACGCAAGCGGACCCGCAGGAGGCCCCGCAAAGCAGCGGCATGTCGCAGGAAACGATGGCGGCCCGTCGCAGTTTTTTCCAGAATATGAATCCTAACGTCAGCGTGATTGGTACGGTGCTGGGTGACGCAAGCTCATTTGATGCGCTTGACCGCAACGTCAACCTGAGTTTCGAAGAGGGCGAGTTCAGTTTTCAGGCGGCTGTGGACCCGTTTGCGAAAGCAGACTTCTTCATCGCGTTTGGCAAACATGGCGAGCCGTTGTTGCCGGAGGGCGGGGAAGAAGAGGGTGAAGAAGAAGGCGGTCTGGAGCCAGAAATCGAGGAAGCGTACATTACCATATTATCGCTGCCGCTGTCGACGCAGCTCAAAGCCGGGCGCTTCAGAGGTAAGTTCGGCAAGATAAACGAAACGCACCCGCACGCATACAATTTCATCGACCTGCCGCTGATGTACACCAGTTTCCTGGGGGCCGAGGGTCTGGTGGACGAGGGCGTCGGTTTGAGCTGGCTGCTGCCAAACCAGGCGTTTTTTCAGGAGCTGACTTTTCAGGTGACGGCGGGTCCGGGTGAGAATCATAGTTTTGTGCGCGCGGGTGACAACACGCTGCTCTATTTGGCCCATCTCAAGAACTTTTTCGATCTGAATCAGAATACGACGCTTGAGCTCGGTTTCATGGGGCTGACGGGTCCCAACAATGAAGCGGGCGAGAGCACGCAAATGTTGGGCGGAGATGTGACCGTGAAGTGGAAGCCTCTGCGGCGCAATCGCTATAAATCAGTTGAGTTCACGAGCGAGTTTTTGCTGAGCCGGCGCAACAGCCCGGTGGCGGATATTACGAGTTTTGGCATGTTTTCACACCTGCGCTATCAGTTTGCCAGGCGCTGGTTTATTGGCGGGCTGTTCGATTACACGGAATTCCCGGAATTTGACGAATTCAATCACAAGGCCTATTCCGGCATCCTGCAGTTTTTTGCCACAGAATTCCAGAAGGTCGAGTTTCAATACAAATTCAATGATGGCAATTTCTTTGAGAATTTCAGCGAGTTCAAGGTGCGGGCTGTGTTTGTCATCGGGGCCCACGGCGCCCATGAGTATTGATGGCAGGCGGGCCAGGCCGGAGGT
>CAZVSL010000857.1:0-2170 GCA_964629935.1 uncultured Calditrichaceae bacterium
CAGCAGATGTACCACTGAATTTGGCTGTGTAGTGGCCATTAGCGTCTCCGCGAGGAGTATCTGCCGTATATCTGCATACATCTATATTATAGCCAGTAGCGGAGCCGCTAACTTCTGTAGTCCAAATGCTGCCGAGCAGTTTGACCACGAAGTGGTTCGGCGGTGCTTCCGGGCAAAGGTCAGGAAATGACAAGCCCTCCAGGATTCCCGTGTTACCGCTGGGAGCAACGACATCCAGCGCCGTGCCATAGTTGCTATACCACCAGCGAACATCGTCTTGGTCAGTTGCACCCACTGCGATTACGTAATCATCAAGACTTGCAGGATAGGATACAAAATTGCTCTGATCGTTGCCAGAGGCAGCGACAAGAATAGTCCCAAGATTGTCTCGGCCAGTTGTTGCTGCCTCCGAGATAGCCTCTGTAAGAAAATCATCAGGGTTAGATTTCCAGCTCATGTTGATTACATCTGCTCCATTCTGCCAGGCAAAGTCGATTCCTGCAATTCTCCACATGTTGCTCTGTTCAAATGTGCGTGCAGGCCATCCGATGAGATCTGCTCTATTGTAGAAGATTTGCACAGGCATAATCTTGCAATTCCAATCGACAGCGGAAACTCCTTTCTGATTATCGGTTTCCGCAGCAACAATCCCTGCACATGACGTCCCATGCGGGTCCCAGGGATTTGGCTGAGGAGAGTTGTCTCCCTGCGTGGTCTCATCTGAGCCGATGACCTGCCCACCACTATCCCTGAACAAACGGTTCACCAGGTCCTCGTTTTGCAAATCGACGCCATCGTCGACAATAGCCACCACGACTGATTCGCTGCCTTTGCCAATGTCCCAGGCTTCCGGAGCATCGATCTTGGCCAGGTGCCACTGATTCGAAAAGAATGGATCGTCAGGCGTCGACAGAAGGCCGCCCAGACTGAAAAAGTCGGGCGTGGAGTATTCTACTTCGGGTAGGTTGTAGTAAAGCTTGTTCATCTCCAGAGCGGCAAGCCCACCACCTTCATCAACTTGCAGGACGTAGATGTGTTCGCGATAAGGATACTTGCTGACAATACTGGTTCTGTGCTGCTCATTGAGCTTCTCTATCTCCGCCTCGTTCATGTGAGCTTTGAATTTGACAATGAAACGGTTTGGCATCAGGCATTCGGTACCGTCTGGAAATGCTAGTACAGGGAGCGCGTCTGCCACCAGGGGAGATGCGCTGACAACTTCGATCAGCTCACCGCCACGGGGCCATCGACGTTTTGAACCAGGGTGTAACCTGCGACCCCGTCCCACGCGCTCAAGCGTTTTAGTTTTGCTGAGGTAAGAAATGTTTCTTTGTCGCTCTCGACGACAGACCCTGCAAAACGGATGGCGTATTTATCAACCGCCACGCTCAAATGGATGGGTTTGCTTTGATAATAATAGAAGTAATCTTGTGCAAGAACTTCAGTCTTGAAATTCAGCACAAGGGTAAAAAACAGGCCAAAGGTCAACACTAAGTGCTTCATAACAATCCTCCATAATTTTGTTATCTTATGTTATTGTTTTTGATCTTTTACAAAAAAATGCAAAACAATTCCCTGAGCGGTTTGGCCGGTCTAGGAAGTTAGAACTCTATAAAACAAGTAAAATTGGGACCTGCGATAACGACGAACCCTGATTCGCGATAAAAGTTAGCCATATCCAGTGCGTTCAAGTGTGATTCTTTGGTTACTCTCAGGAGGTATACTTGTCGATGCGGAATCACCAACTGAACTAATTCAACGTTATTTTCAGCGTTGATCTCACTAAGCCTTTCCAGAGAGGTGATCGTTGTATCAACTCGAACCAGGAATTCATCCGTTAGCATGCAGACTGAACTGTCTCCCGGTGTTTCGGGGAAAGCCCAAAATACCGGTGTCGCGTACTGTACAACATCGAGATTTCCGAAGCCACAGGCGGCCTGCTGGCCGTAAAATGTGAAGAACTCTTCCGGGCGTTTATCGCCAGGCATAAACAGCAAGAAAGCGTTCTTGTAGGATAAGAGTTCAGAAGCGATGGTTAGCTCATACTCGGCAAGCAAACTATCTATTTGATCTTCGGACAGGTTGCTATCCAGCCTGGCGTGCGCGACAAACGGGATCAACTCGAGGGTGTCCTTTTTATTCTGATAATATTGATAATAGACCCGTGTTG
>CAZVSL010000858.1:0-2165 GCA_964629935.1 uncultured Calditrichaceae bacterium
CAAATAGCGTGCAATCCGCCTGCTCGACATCGATGTGGTAGATTTGCAGGGTTTGTGCTGAGAGGGTGAAGGAGGGCAGGATCAGACAGAGGACAAGGGTGATGCAAAGATGAAATCGTGAGACGTTAGCGTTCATCATGGTTTGCCAGTTTGGGGACGTAGGATGATCATTAGGTTACTGTGAATAAACTTTTTCGTTCAGCCAGAAGCTTCTTCGACATTCACCCGGGGATTTGAACGAATGAGCACTGCATATTTATTCTGCCTCACCGGCCAATGTTAGTATTTCCTGATAAACATGTTCACTTAGGTAGAATCCGGCTTCTTGGCGCAATTTGTCAAGACAATATCGGATTTGAGGAATGTGACTTTTTGACTTTGCCTCCAACAAGATTCCTATGACGCCGGCTACATTTAAGCCCAAACGTTTTGCTTTGTGTCTTCCTTCAGTTTCATCCATGAGAATCAAGTCGGCTTTTTGTTCAATCGCCAGGGCTATGGTCTCGGATTCACCTTGATCAAGGTCTTCTCTAAGTGTAGCTACTGCGGTCTTGTTCTTAACTTCCTTTCTCTTGATCCAAGGTGACCCTCTTACTTCCTCGCTGCCCGGCCATGTCTGTCCCTTCGCATTTAGTTCAACCCAGACGCCTTCTGCAATGTATACTGAACCGTACAGTTTTTGAAGAAGAGCAAATTGCTTGATAGCCGCCAGATTTGTGATAGGTGATGTATCACTAACGACGATCATAGTCGCCCCATTTGCTTCAGTGCTTCCACTTCGTCGTTCAAGTCATTAACATCGTAGTGGACGGGTATTCTGCGAGCTGCAAGCAATTGGCGAAACTCCCATAAACTCATATCAGCCAATTCGCGTGCTTTGCCGATTGATAAACGATGCTGCGAGTATAGAAGCAAAGCGAGTTCAATCTTTATTTCCGGCAACTTGAGCCGTGCTGAATCAAGAATATCCTGGGGGATTTCAATAATATTTGTTTGCATAATGACTTCCTCTACAAGTCTATTAGCGCCTCCTCCATGCCGAGTCTAAGTCCGTTTCTTGGCGAAATTGTGATTTGGCTAATAAAAGGTACAGCAATTGCTGGCAAAAGGCAATCCCAAAATCCTCTAGAGATGGCTTTTGTCTGAAAATTAGATGCATAGAAAACTGTACTGCCCAACACATCTTAGCGCTCTTTGTGCCCTGGCCTTGATTGCTTTCTTTATTTTTGCTTGATAATCTTCTGTCGGGATCGTAGTTTCATGCAACTTCGCAAAGGGCTGCATGTCGTTACAGAGATTCTGGCTGGATGCCGCATTCAGCTTATCCTGGCTGTCCGGCCATATTCAGCCAACCATAAATGTCTTGTAAATATTGTCCTGGGATTCCGATGATGGAGATCGCTTTTACTGATTATCGCATTGGTGTATCTGAAGCGGATAGAAAACTGATTCAAAAGCTGTTAACGTTCGTCGTAGTGTTAATGTTGTGTCAATCTCCCGGACCAGCACACGCCGACGACGCCCCAAAACTCCTCTCCTGGTCCAAGCAAATCGAAGTGCGGGAAAGCTGGCTGCCGAAGCGATATGAGATGTTGCTGAATTTGATGCGCAAACACGATATCGATATGTGGATTGTGGTGAACGAGGAGTTTCACGACGATCCCGTTACCGAGTATATCGCGCCGCCGCGGCCATACACTGGCAGGCGGGATATTTTTGTGTTTGCAGACGGCGGGGAGCAAGGCCTGCAGAAATACGCCGTCACGGGTTTCTCTGAGTACAATCTGCAGCGCTTCTTTGTGTCGCCGGATGAGCCACGACCGGCAAAGGAGGTGCTGCCCGAGCTGTATGAAAAATTCCAGCCGGAGCGCATTGCCCTGAACATCGGCGGCCGGCGCGGTGTGACGGCCGGCCTGACGCACGGCAGCTTCGAGTTCCTGAGCGAGATTCTCGGCGCAGAGGCGGCCTCGCGATTTGTCAGCGCTGCCGACTTGCTGGAAGACTACCTCGACACACGCATTCCGGAAGAATTGCAGCACTACCGCACAGCCACGCATTTGACGGAATGGCTGGTCAAGCGCGTGTTTTCCAACGACGTCATCACGCCCGGCAAAACCACCATCGGTGATCTGCGGCGCTGGATGTATGACGCACTCTGGCAACAC
>CAZVSL010000859.1:0-2163 GCA_964629935.1 uncultured Calditrichaceae bacterium
TTCACGGGGGGAGTATTCGCACGGGGAACCATGCTCGTTACCGGCAATGGCTGACCCATAAATTCGCCTCCTGGTATGAGCAGTTCGGTACCTCTGGCTGTGTCGGTTGCGGCCGATGCATCACCTGGTGCCCGGTTGGCATTGATGTTACAGCAGAGATTGCCGCAATCCGTGCCAATAGCAAAGTTAAGAGGGTGTGAATAAGCAACTTGGAATTTCCCATAGTGCTAACCATGAGAAAAACAACCAAAACTTTCTGTGAGTTTACCAACTCATTTTGCACACCCCCTAAAGACGCTCAGAAGCAGAGCAAAACGGAGGTAGCCTCTTTATCCTAACCTGGAGATTTAATCATGGAAACCTCATTAAAAGGGTATCTTGTCGAGCATCCATTTCTGGCCTCTCTGCGTGATGATTATCTGGAGCTGCTGGTCGGGTGCGCTTCAAACGTTCGTTTCGATGCCGGAGAGTATCTCTTCAAAGAAGGCCAGGAGGCCGATCGCTTTTTCATGCTCCGCCGGGGCAAGGTTTCGGTGGAAATCTATCGGCCCAATACGGGCGCACTTACCATCCAAACGCTTGGTGAGGGCGAGGTTCTGGGCTGGTCCTGGCTGGTTCCGCCGTTTCACTGGCAATTCGACGCCCGGGCCACCGAGCTCATCCGCGCCGTTGCACTTGACGGCGCCTGCCTGCGCGAGAAATGTGAAAAGGACTACTATCTTGGTTATGAAATAATGAAGCGGTTTTCTCATATCATTATGCAGCGTTTGCAGGCAACCAGGATTCAGTTATTAGACCTATATGGCGAGGAAACCAAACGATGACTGTTAATCAACCTGATCCCATGATGCCACAAGCATTTGACATCAACCGGGTTCTGAAAGAAACATACGATACCTTTACCTTTGAACTGACGCCAACAAATGGGAATAACGGTTTCCGCTTCGCTCCCGGTCAGTTTAACATGCTGTATGTGCACGGAGTTGGCGAGATTCCGATCTCGATAAGCGGCGATCCGGAGAATTCCGAACATTTGGTCCACACCACACGCGCAGTTGGCACAGTTACCAAGGGTATGTGGAAATTGAAAGCAGGCCAGCAGATCGGGGTTCGCGGTCCATACGGCACAGCCTGGCCGGTTATCGAATCCGTCGGCAATGATATCGTCATCGTCACCGGCGGTATTGGGCTGGCGCCTTTGCGCCCGGCAATGTATGCGATCATGGCACAACGCGAGCGTTTTGGCAATGTGGTTCTGCTTTACGGCGCCCGCACGCCTGAAGACATGTTGTACAAGCGGGAGATAAAGAAATGGCGCGCCGAATTCGATCTGAATGTGCACGTGACCGTTGACCGTGCTGCCGGCGGCTGGCGGGGAAATGTCGGCGTGGTAACCTCACTCATCCCGAAAGCGCCATTTGATCCATACAACACCATCGCCCTTATCTGCGGCCCCGAAGTTATGATTCGCTATACAGCAATGGAGCTGCAGAAACGGGGCGTAGCAGATGACTGCATTTATGTATCCATGGAGCGTAATATGAAATGCGGCGTCGGGTTTTGCGGCCATTGCCAGTTCGGGCCGAAATTCGTCTGTAAAGACGGTCCGGTATTTCGTTTCGATGAAATCAAAAAGCTCCTGGAAATTAGAGAGGTTTAATAACCGTGAAAAACAAAACCAAAACAAAGAAAGCGTCCAACAAATCCGGCGCCAAGAAAGGCAGACCCAAGTTAGCAGTCTGGAAATTTGCCTCCTGCGATGGCTGTCAGCTCAGCCTGCTGGATTGTGAGGATGAGCTCCTGGCCGTCGCCGCAGAAATCGAGATCGCGAATTTCCCGGAAGCGTCCCGTGCAGTGGTCAAGGGGCCGTACGATGTTTCGCTTGTAGAAGGTTCCATCACCACGCCGCACGATGCTGAGCGTATCCATCAGGTGCGCCGGGTCTCGAAGTACCTGATTACCATCGGCGCTTGTGCAACTGCCGGCGGCATTCAATCATTGCGCAATTTCAGCAATGTGAGCGATTTTACCAAAATTGTCTATGCGTCGCCACAGTACATCTCGACGCTCAAGACCTCGACGCCAATCGATGAGCACGTATTTGTCGATTTCGAGCTGCGGGGCTGTCCCATAAGCAAGGCGCAGCTCGTGGAAGTGATCAGC
>CAZVSL010000860.1:0-2153 GCA_964629935.1 uncultured Calditrichaceae bacterium
GCACGAGGTATTCCCGTTCTTCACCGACGTGGACAACCTGGAGCGCATCACGCCCCCGGAGCTCGGCTTCCGCGTTCTCACGCCCATGCCGGTTGAAATCGAGGAAGGGACGCTGTTCGACTATCGCCTGCGTCTCTGGGGCGTGCCGTTCGGCTGGCGGAGCCGTATCTCGGTGTGGGAGCCGCCGCACCGAATTGTTTTCACCTGGCAGATCAGTCCGGCCCGTGTACCCGAGCCAAACCCGGCCAGGGCCAGCGAGGTGGAAGTGCGCTTCGCGGAGGCAGGCCAATCAGAGACCCGCGTAGAATTGGAACACCGCAACTTCGACCGCCACGGCCAGGGCAGCGACGACTACCGTGCTGCCATGGCCTCGCCGCAAGGCTGGAACTACATTCTCGGACGCTTTGCAGCAGAGGCCAGTTCATAACTGGTGTAAGAAAAGCATTACCACCAAGACAGTCGGCACAAAGAAACACAAAGAACAGATCAACCACACGTCACGACCTAACACCAAGGAACCATGAAGAGAATAAACGAAAAGATTAACTGTACTATGTCAACAAAGCCTCGTTTGTGGTCTTGGTGTTACTTTGTGTCTTTGTGTGAAAAAAGAAATCCGTGTTTCATCCGTGGCTCTAATAAAATTTTGCCAGGAAAGCACAATTTTGTTGGCGGAAATTCAATACCGCCAGCTCTGCAAATCCGCCCCCTCCGGCGCCGTCTTCAGAATGCGCGTCACAGCCCGCGGGATAAACATCTGATGATAGCGCAGGCGTGAGATGGCATTCGGGCGCTCGTGGTCGCCATTCCAGCAGTGCTCGGCGCGGTCGCCGTAGTCTACTTCGCCGTGGTAGTATGGCTCTTCCGTGCTTTCCAGAAAATCCTCCGTCAGATAGACCGCGTTGTTGAGATAGTAGTTGTCCATATCGCCGCAGTAGATGTGGACCTTGCCTTCCAGTTTGGGCCCGATCTCCGGCCAGTCGCGCTTCATAATGTAGCTCAGGTCATAGTTCTCGCGCCAGTATTCGGCTACCTCATGGTCGATCTCGCCGGTGAGTTTGTCCCAGATCGGTTTGGGATAGCCATCGTCGCCGACCGGGCTGTAGACCGCCTGCCAGATATCCCACTGATCGCCTGAGCGGCTGTTCGTGCCGAGCGCCAGCTCGCGGTGGTTCATCTCCTCCAGTGTGGCCAGAACCTCGCCGAGATAGTTGCGCTTGCCCGGCCGCGGCGTCTGCTTGAACTGGCTGTCGACATAGTAGGCATTCTGGTGCTCATAAATATTGACAATGGTATAGGCGCGGAAATCGATGGGGTCCGGGCAGGCAGCCCAGCAGCCGTTGTATTCGTCCGGATAGAGCACCTGCGCCGCCAGCGCTTCCCAGCCGCCGGTGGAGCCGCCGTAGAGAAAGCGCGCCCAGCCGGCGCCTAATCCGCGAAATTTCTCTTCGATGTATGGAATCAGCTCGTAGGTGATGGCATCGCCGTAGGGACCGAGGTTGGCTGAGTTGACCGCGTATGAGTCGTCATAATAGGGATTGGCATGCTGGATTTTGATCAGCAGCACGCGCGGGAAATCCGGGCCGGTCCAGGTTTTGTAGAACTTGTGCGCATACTCCTGTACGATCTTATTATAGCCGTGGATATCGAAGCGCTCGCTGTAATCCGGCTCCAGGTCCGGGTCCGGCGGCTCCGGACGAAAGCCGGAAAAAGTATAGGGAAAATGGCCGTGATTGATGATGAGCGGATAGCGCGCCTGCGGGTGCTCGTCGAAGCCCTCCGGCAAGAGCACGTGGGCGCCGAGATACATGGGCCGGCCCCAGAACTCGCTCAGCAGCTTGCTCTGGATCTTGACATGCTTGATGTATTTCGTCTCCGGCGGATCCGGAATGGGCGGAATCTTCCGGTCCAGCGTGATTTCAATGGTCTCCTTGCTGGCCGGATCGATGGACATCCTGACCGGCGTGCTCAGCAAATTGCCAGGCGCCTTGTTCCACTGCTGGCCCTCCCCGCGGTCCATGGGCAGCTTGACCACGTGGCCGTCGGCGCGCCGGAAGGTTTCGTAAACATGCAGCAGCGCCTGCACATGATACTCCCCCGCCGGAATATCATCGATGCTCTGGATGGGATAGCCGAACACCTGGCTATCGATA
>CAZVSL010000861.1:0-2150 GCA_964629935.1 uncultured Calditrichaceae bacterium
CGTCGTTTAATTTGGACACACTCGTAGAGTTGAGCAGATCGGCTGCACTGCCGATGATGGCGCCGTTGGTCTCTTGGTTGAGCAAGTTCAGCACATCACCAAGAGCTGCCCGCAAGGTAACTGCATCGCCAACTTTGAGCTGCAGCTCAGCCGGCGTGGCGTCTGGCTGCAGGCCGTTTGTTGCGGCATAGATCCGCGCCAGCGTCGGCCGATTCTCACGCATCTTGCGCGCGCGTTTGCGCAGCCGTTCCTGCGCCTTAAGAATGTGGTTGCAGGCGAACATCGCAGTTTGCGGATCCTTCTCCAGCACGCGACGTATCAGCATCAGCGTGTTGTAAAAAGTTCTTTCGACATTTTCAGGGGCAGCGTCCCCCTCATGTCTCGGCATTTGCACATTGAACTTGCTTTCGAATTCGCGGCATGTCTCATAATACCCGTCCGAGCAGAACTTGTGACCAGCGCCGTGGGAGGCTTTGCCTTCGATGCCGTATTTCCAGCCCTTTGTGGTGCGATAAACGATGGCAGTCGGCTGGCCATTATCGAGTGTGCTCGCCAATTGCTGTGCCGCAATGACCTGGCGAAAATCGTGGCCATTGCCCACCTTGATCACATTCCAGTCATGGCAGTAACACAGCTCGGCAGGATCCCATTGTGTATAATCACCCGGCGTATTGCCCTCACGACAAACCTGGTTGGAATCGATGGAAGCCTGATTCCAATCGATATGCAGGACCGCATTGTGAATTCTGGCGGAGGCCGCTGCTGCCAGTGCTTCATGTACCCGGCCCGGCGTCATGCCGCCTTCGCCTTCCAGGATGTGCACTTTGGGTGCATCATCGCGATAAGTGTCCAACGCTCCGAATGCAAGTCCCAGCGCCGCCGGTACACCGACGCCGCTTGCACCCGTAGCCAGACGCACAAAGGGCGTGGCCGGCGTTGGATGGCCGTCCAAAGTTTTGGAGCGCAGCTCCTTGAAAATCGGCGTGTCATGCGTAGGATTTCGGCGGAAGCCCAGCAGGTCTTCTAATCTGAGCTGATAGGCAATGTCCGGCAGGAAATCATCCTTGCTGACCCGAACCAGCTCGTTGCGCAGGGCCCACATAGCATACAACCCCATTGCCTTGTGGCCAGCCGCATAGACCAGCGTGTCAGCGTTTTCATCATCAGGGTTGGCGAAATCATAGTCCATGTTCAGATACAACAGACCTTCGACTATCCGCCCGGAAGATATGCTTCCGCCCGGATGACCGGAGGTCGGCACAAAATTGTACAGAATGGCACAAAGGGTTCGGTAGATCAGATCGATGGCCTCGAGGTTTGCCTTGTCCGCTTTTGAGAGCCCGAACTTCGTACTCTTGATTGCATCAACGATGTTGATGTACGCAGCTCTGCGGGGACCAAACTTCATCCTTTGTGTTTTGACCGGAGCGTCATTTAGGTTGGCTGTCATCACATATCTCCTTGTGGAATGAACGGATTACGCTTGGGTGCTTATAATGATACGCAATCTTCGGGCCAGAACGAATAAATTCAAAAATTTCGTAAGTACTTGTTTTTTAAGGCTGCATTTCCAGGCGCGCGGTTTTGGCAATTCCGCGATTTCTCCCAATAGTAAGAAGAAATGCGGTTTTCATTCCTGAATGTGAGAAGAAACGATTTCGCAAAACCCGGCAACTGAATGCACGAGCCAAGCTCTTTGCCGGCTCACGCGCACAGACATTTCACTTGCATTTCTTTGAAATAACATCTATTGTTAGCAACCTCGGTTTTCATTTCAGAAGACATTAACATATCCAGACCATTGAAGAGCAATCGACTCATCTTGACAGCGGCCTTGTTGCTGCTGGCCAATTCGGCGACGGCAGGCGAGCTAAAGACACGCTATCTCGGGCATGCCACGTTGCCAACCGGCTTCACGCAGCTCGGTGTGGAAATCGGCGGAATCTCCGGTCTCGCATATCATGCGCCGTCGGGTTTGTACTATGCCATCTGCGACCACTACAATGACACGCTGCCCGTCGTCGTATATAAGTTCGAACTCCACTTCGAAAACGGCAAACTACACCAAGGAGGTGTGTCGCTGCGTGATACCCTCGGTCTCTATGACATCGGCGGTGCGCACTTTCATCCGCAGGGCATCGATGCCGAAG
>CAZVSL010000862.1:0-2131 GCA_964629935.1 uncultured Calditrichaceae bacterium
CATCCGGTGACATCTTTTTCAACACCTTCTGGATAGTCTCATAGCCACCGTGCTTCTTGTAAACCTCGATGGTGTGACTATCCTTGATGTCAAAGAATTTTGAAATGATCGGTTCTGCCATTACTTCAAGTCTTTTATTAACTTGTCAATGCTTTCAGGCGTCAAATTGCCGTGATAATCCTCGTTGAGCTGCATCATGGGCGCTGTTTCGCAGGCGCCGAGACACTCGACTACAGAGAGCGTGTGCCGTCTGTTCTTGCTGGTCTCGCCCACCTTTATTTTGAGCTTCTTTTCCAAATGTTCGATTATTTTCGTGCAGCCGAGCAAGTCACAAGACAAGCCGCGACACACCTGAAAATGAAAGCGTCCCCGCGGCTCCCGTGCGATCAACGTATAGAAAGTCATCACCTCGTGAACCTTGACCGGCGGTACTTCGAGGATTTCGGCTACATACTGCTCTACTTCTCCACAGATGTGGCCAAACTCCTGCTCAGCCAGATAGAGCACGGGCAGCATCGCGGCCTGTTTCTCAGGATACTGTTGAATGATAGTATCGCACTTCGATTTTGCCTGTCGCGAAAATTTGACGCTCACCGGTCCAATTCTCCTGCAATCATATTGATCGAACCAAATGACGGAATAATATCGGCAACTTGCAAGCCTTCAATCATTTTGCTAAAGGCTGCCACAAATGCAAAGCACGGCGGACGACAACGCACGCGGTAGGCTTTGTCTGTGCCATCACTCACGATATAAAAACCAAGCTCACCGTTGGCGCCTTCGACCGGGAAATAGGTCTCGCCTCTTGGCGGCCGAATACCATAGCCTTCCATAATTAACATAAAGTGTTGCATCAAGCCTTCTATGCTACCGTAGGTCTTTTCCTTGGCTGGCAAAGTCACGCGCTTGTCCGCTGCATAAACCTGATCATGGTAAGGTTGATTGCTGCCCAGGAGCGTGGGATCGGTGACGGCAACCTGAGTCAACAAATCGGAAGTCTGGCCGAATTTGCCCAGGTCGGCCATTTTGTCGGCCGGAATTTCCTTGCCCTCGAAGTCGACCATAAGTGCGCCTTTGGGCATCTTTTCCAGCGCTTGTTCGACGATGCGGCAGCTTTGCTCCATCTCCTCCATGCGCACCAAATAACGATCATAAATGTCGCCCTTTTCGCCGACCGGCACATCGAAATCAACATCATCATAGCGACTATAAGGAAAGGCTTTGCGCACATCGTACCCGACGCCGCAGGCACGCAACATCGGGCCGGTAAAACTATAGGAAATGCAATCCTGTTTGGACAGGATGCCAACACCCTCGACCCGGTCGACAAAAATGCGGTTGCGCGTCAGGAGCTTGTGTACTTGCTTGAGCTCCTGGCGCACTTTTTTGAGATGCGTCCGTACACGTTGCTCAAATCCGGCGGGCAAATCGCCTTTCACGCCGCCCACGCGCACATAAGAAATAGTGATGCGGGCGCCGGTGACTTCTTCGATGAGCTGATACATGCCCTCGCGCGCCTGCATGAGATAGAGAAACGCCGTCATCGCGCCTAACTCCATGGCCATGGCGCCAATGCAAGTGAGATGGTCGGCGATACGCGAAATTTCGGACATAAGCATGCGGATGTACTGACAGCGCTCCGGCACTTCGATACCCAGCAATTTTTCCACGGTCAAAGCATAGCCAACGTTGTTGATCAGGGGCGACACGTAGTTGAGTCGGTCGGTATAAGGAAACACGCCATTATAATAGATGCTCTCAGAGTGCTTCTCGAAGGAACGGTGCAGATAGCCGATGCCGACGTCGGAGTCGATCACGCGCTCACCATCCAATTCCAGAATGATCTTGATCACGCCGTGCATAGCAGGATGAGACGGCCCCATGTTCAGAAACATGTGCTTGGTTTTCAGGCCATCGCTCTCTGAGACATATTCCTCCATGGCCTTGTTGCTCAATTCCACGGTCGGGGAAATGATACGATTGTTGGTGGCTTCGGCCGTAACAAGCGGCTGGCGCCGGGTGAGCGGATAGTCTTTTCGCAGGGGGTGGCCTTTGAATTCGTCGTACATGAGCAGACGCCGAAGATCCGGATGCCCCTTGAAGCGCACGCCAAACATATCCCAGACTTCGC
>CAZVSL010000863.1:0-1066 GCA_964629935.1 uncultured Calditrichaceae bacterium
AAATATACTATTGTTTCAATCCTACCATAGTGCGATTAAAAGGCGTCCAAATGGCGCCGAAAAAACAGGCAATTAAAGCCTGTCAAAATCCCAAAAACGTCGTCGACCCCCAATCCTGTATGCTCACGCAGGAGGTCGACGACTCTTGCTATCACAATATAGATAAAACCCGAAACCATGCAAGCAATATTTTCGCCTCTGCCTCACAAAAACCGATCCGTGGAGCTCTTTTCCACACCCATGACTTCCTTCTTGACCAGACGCTTGTCATTGAAGCGAAAAATCAAAACCGAATCTTCCTTTTTGTTTATGAGCCGCTGCAGGCGCAGCTTCAGCTCACGCAGTTTCGCTTCGGTCAGCTCGCCCTCAAAAACGCTGTTCTGCACCCAGTTCAGGTAGCGCCGGCAAATCTGCAGGGCTTTGTTAACCCGCTTGACATTGATGTCATAGACCAGAACGACGTACATTTCAGTAGCAGTAGCAGTGGCAGTGGCAGTGGCAGGTGGCAGTAGCAGTAGGCAGTGGCAGTGGCAGGTGGCAGTAGCAGTGGCAAACTGCCACTATCTTTTCCTGCAAACTGCCACTGCCAACTGCCACTATCTTTTCCTGCCAAGTGCCACTGCCAACTGCCACTGTCTTTTCACTATCTTTTCCCTGGTATAAATTTTCCCGGATTGGTTATCATACCACCGAGCATTCGACCAATTTCGTTATATTTATTCAACATGGTTGCATGAGTTTCTGAATCGATATAGCCACAGCTATGGGCGAAATCCAACCAGACAGTGGTTTCGCTGGCTTCCGCATCGGCGTCGGTCATTTTCATGGCAAAATGTTTGGGATAGTCGCGCTTTCGATAGCCTTCGGCTATGTTGGCACAAACCGACCGAGATGACCTGCGAATCTGATCGCACAATGAATAGCGCTCCTCGTTGGGAAAGCGCTTACTCACCTCAAAAATCTCCATCGCAGCGCTATAAGCCATTTGATAGACTTTCAGATTCTTGAAACTTCCACTCATCCTTTTCTGCTCTCCGGTTTCACTGCCTACTGCAGGTAGCAGTGG
>CAZVSL010000863.1:1166-2131 GCA_964629935.1 uncultured Calditrichaceae bacterium
CCAACTGCCACTATCTTTCCCCTGCCAACTGCCACTGCCAACTGCCACTATCTTTCCCCTGCCAACTGCCACTGCCAACTGCCACTATCTTTTCCCTGCCAACTGCCACTGCCAACTGCCACTATCTTTCCCCTGCCACTTGCAGACTGCTACTTTGGGACATGGATTCTCATGAAACTGATAGGGTTGATGGTCATAGCAAAGAGGGGAATGCATCAACCGTTACTTCGCAGTCACGTAGTATCTTCTTCAATAACCCCGGGCCGAGAATTTCGCCTGCATGCACAGGGATAACCGTACTGCGGCCGTCAGGATGCCTGAGAAAATGATGACTTCCTTTCCTTCGGATCACAACGAAGCCGATTTTGGCGAGGGCTGCCATAGCTTTTTTTGCAGTAATTCTTGGCAGTTTAGGCATCAGGCGATCGAAATCCTTTGCACCCCCACAAATTCAAGAGGCTCGCCGTCTTCAGCTTGTACTTCCAAGCACAGTTCGATAGCTTCCCGAATTCGCTTCATCAACTCATCTAAATTTTTTGCCTGTGTATGGCATCCCCTTAGCTCTGGAACCGTGGCAACGTAAAAGCCTTCGGAATCGCGTTCGATAATGACATTGAATTCTCTTTTCACGACTGCTCTCCTGCCTTTAAATAATCTTGCCTCTCAAGATTAAATTATAGCTGTTTTCAGAATCAAACCCAAATGAAAAATTGGCCACTTCTGTCATTGATTCCAAATCTAATTCTGCCAGATGAATGCCACGATGTAGATGTGGTACCAATTTCTGGTAGAAGCGGGGTTGCTGTTGTGCTCATTGTAACATGTCCTTGATAATATAAAACCGGTTCTTCTCCCAAATTTTTTGGGTATGGTCGAGGATGGTATCTGCAGAGAGTTCTTTGACGAATCGCTTAAAAAAATGATGAAGATTCACGAATAGTTCCTTTCTTTTGTTGCAAAAATTT
>CAZVSL010000864.1:0-2115 GCA_964629935.1 uncultured Calditrichaceae bacterium
AGCGGCTTTTGTCCTGCTCCAGGGCGAAATCCAGGTCTTCCGAATAGCGCGCGCTGGCATACAAGAAACGCAATGCGGTACCACCGTGAAACGCCAGCGGAATCATCGCGCCGGCGCGCTGAAGCGCACCCAGAATCCGCGCTTGCAGATACTCGCGCGCCACGTTGCGACCGTGTGCGGGCGTGGGTCTGGCTCGGACGAGCTCGGTCAGATAATCCTTCATAACGTCTCATACTCCTGCGCTTGGGCGGCCGCCAACTCAGCAACAAACGCGGCCGCGCGCTGCAATTTAGGCTTGCCAGTGAGAGAAGCCAGTCTCTGCAGCTCTTCCAGACGCAATCGCTCCAGGTTTTGCAGGCGCAGCTCGCGCAGGTATTCCGGCGCGTCTGCGCCGGGGTGCAAATAAACCAGGTCGAGCAAAGCCTTCTCCGGAATCGCAACGAATGCCTTTTGGCCTTCTCCCAAATCGATCAACCGATAGCCGCGCAGCAAATGGCTTTGAACGTGGTTGAATTCGAAAACGCCTAGCGGCGTTTCCCAACGCGCCGGCCGGCTGGCGGCCACACTGGTGACGACCGGCGTGTATTCGGGGATGATGCCGAAATGCGCGAGCGCAGACTGACGACTGACGTAAGAGCCACGCACCATAAAATTGGCGATAACGAAGGGATGCGGTTTGACTTTTTGAAACGGCGGGGCCAGGGCGTACAATCCGCGCCGTAACTGGTAAAGCCGGCCGGCCCTGGTCCAGCGCGAGAGCTGCCGCCGCACGTCGCCAGGGTCGACCTTACCTGCCAACAGCAGACCGGTTTCGAAAACAGGCTCATCACTGACAATTTTGATCAGATCGGTAAATTTCATATCTCTAATATGCCATAAAAGGCAACTTAATGCAACCACATTTTACAACATTTGATGTCAGAATAACTCATCGGCAGAATGATGGTTTTCAAAAAATTATGTCTGTTGGGTTGTTTCCGTGCAATGCAGTGGCAGGAGCACTGCCACTGCTCCTGCCACGAGAATCCTCTAATCGGTTTTCCGGATCTTGCCTTCACTTTGAATCTTCACCGGCGTTCCTTCTTTCAATTGCTGTTGCCCTTCCACCACCACCAAATCACCGGCGCTCAGGCCGGAGCGAATTGCCACCCAGCCGCGCTCCACAAGCCCGGTTTGCAGCGTGCGCTCGTGGGCCTGTTCGTCATTGACGACAAAGCAGGTCTGGGCCTGCGGCCGTTCGATGAGCGCTTCCAACGGAATAGTGATAGTGTTCTCCAGTTGGCGCAGTACAAAAGTAGCGCGCACAAACATGCCGGCTCTGAGATTGGGGCAGGGATCGAGCAGGCGCACCTCCACCAGCCCGTTGCGGGTCTGGTTGTCGATTTGCGGATGAATGCGGCTGATCTGCCCGCTGAATTTTTTTTCCGGACAGGCATCGGCGTCGATCCGGACACGTTGCCCCAATTCAAGTTTGCGCAAATCCAGCTCCGAGACCGGCACTTCCACCCGCAGCCGGCCGCTGCTCTGGATTTCGAACAATTTTTGTTTCGCCGGCACCATGTCGCCCACGTCGATCCAACGTTGCGAAATGACCCCGGAAATAGGCGACGTCACCGGCGCCTCGCGATACTGCTGCCGGGCGAATTGATAATCCTGCTCTGCCTGTTGCAATTCCTTTTGCAATGCCGGATCATCGGGCTGCCGGGCCTGCGCCTCTTTTTTGGCTTCCACTTGCAGCCGCGCCGAGTTGATGATGTCTTCGCGGATCAGCGGGCTGATGGTGGCAACCATCGCGTCTTTGCTCACCGCGTCGCCTTCCCGCACCAGCAGTTGCGAGACTTTGCCCTCGGCGGTGGAGAGCACATTGGCAACGTTCTCCGCCTGCAGCGTGCCGGGCAGCTCCAGCCGCTCGGTCATGGTGCGCGGCGCCGCGGTTATCGCTTTCACCAATTTCGCCGGCGTTTTTGCCGCTTGCCCGGAATTGGTTTTACCTTCCTCGACCGGCGCGCCGCATTGCAGCAACCAGCCGACAAGCAACACGATGATGATTGAACCAGCGTATCTACTCATTTTTCTTTCCTACCTTCTATCATTTATGCCCCACAACATGGACGC
>CAZVSL010000865.1:0-526 GCA_964629935.1 uncultured Calditrichaceae bacterium
CCGGTTGCGCGCCACGGAGTGCAATACTTCAGTATTGCGCTTTTTGCTTTTATACGCCCCTCCAACCAAACCCAAAATACTGAAACACTAAAGTGCTTCACTCCGGTTGCGCGCCACGGAGTGCAATACTTCAGTATTGCGCTTTTGCTTTTATACGCCCCTCCAACCAACCCAAAAATACTGAAACACTAAAGTGTTTCACGCCGGTTGCGCGCCACGGAGTGCAATACTTCAGTATTGCGCTTTTTGCTTTTATACACCCGCCAACCAACCCAAAAAACACTGAAACACTAAAGTGTTTCACGCCAAATCTCAGCGCACGACCACCAACTTCCTCACCACAGATCGGCCATCTACCGTCAGGCGGACGAAGAAGACGCCGGAACCCACTCGTGTGCCGAGATTACCGGCGCCATCCCAGCGGATAGTCTTGTCGCCAGGCGATTGTGTGCGGTCGATTATCTGTTTTACCATCTGGCCGAGAGTGTTGTAAAGGCTCAGCTCAACTTGCGACGGCTGCTCCAGC
>CAZVSL010000865.1:539-2114 GCA_964629935.1 uncultured Calditrichaceae bacterium
TAGGCAAACAGGGCGCCGTCGTTCACTGGATTGGGCATGATGTCAAGTCGTACCTGCTGACGTACGAAAACCGGCAGGCTGTCGTGGCCAGAGGCGCCGGCATCGTCAACCACCCGCAGGCTGATGAGATACCCCCCGACTTCATTTGCCACGAAAGAACCCGCTTCGACGCCATCATATACCTGAACCGCCTTGCTGGGAAAATCGATGGTCCAGATGAAATTGGCGGCCGGCAGACGGAAGCCGCTGGCTGTGATCCCGACGCCGCCAAAATCCACACGCGCACCCTGGGTGAAAACCGCATGCGCACGCGGCCGCATGATCTCCGCCGTGGGCAGCAGGTTGAGATTTTCAACCTGGCCTAGCAGACGCACCCGCGTGGCGCGACGCTCAGGATCATTGCTCAGAACTTGCAGCTCTGCATTCTTTTCGCCAGGGGCGGCGCCGTGCAGTTGCACCGCGACACCCTGGCTGTCACCGGGCTGCACCTCAAAAGATGTTTCCGTGACATGGAATTCAGCAGCGTGGTTGCCGGAAAGCTGCAAGGCTTCCACCTGCAACACAGCAGCGCCGGTGTTTTTGACTTGCAGAACACGCTCAATTGTGTCGCCAGACGCTACCGTACCAAAATCGATAAGCTCAGGCAGAGCGCCCATCTCCGGCGCCACGCTGGTGAAATCCCCGACCGCGATGGCCCAGTCTGAAAAACGCGGCGCCTGCCAGGTGTGCTGCGCTGGCGCCAGCACGCCCAGGTCGATTTCTGCGTACGCTTGCTTTGCATCGACTGCAATGGCTGGCTGGGCGTTTGCCATGTCAGACAAGTCGAGAGCAATGTCTGTAGCATCTTCCCTATAGAACAAGAAATGGGTATTAGATGGCAGACGCAGGCATACGCCATCGGTAATGGTGTTATCGCGTACGAGACCACGTATAAAACGTTCTTTAAAGAACAAGGAGCTGGCGCGAAGCTGCTCAGCGTTGGGATAGGGCGCTGACACAGCTAACCCTTGATTGGCAGCGGCAGCATCGCCCAGAATGTTGCCCCAGATGTTAGCCACGCCGCCGGCCATGGTCGAGCGCCACAAACCGCGGCGCGTGTCATCAAAGGTGTAGTCTTTTGGGTCGCCGATGTCGCGCACGCGAAATCTGTCTTCGGAAAAAGCTGGTTTGTTTGGGCGGGCTTCGATGGTCTCGACGTAGCGTTCGTAGTCAGGCCGGTGCTGTTCATACGAGGCGTAGTCAAGACCTTCATAAATCTGCACAAACGGCTCCCCGGCATTGTTCGGGCCGGAAGCCCGGCCTCCGAGGAAATGGAACCAGCCGAACTGCTCTTGCATGTGGGTATGCCACTGTCGCAAATCTGCCTCAGTCACCCATTCATCCAAATCGAAGCCATAACCCATGCTCCAGCCTGGCAGCGGTCCCAGTCGCGCTGCGATGTAGCGCTGCAGCCGCCGGTCTTCCGGGCCGTTCTTGCCCCATTTCACGGGGGTTTGCCGCCTGGACTCATCGCCCCACAGCCAGATATGCACAACACCGCCGGCAGCATAGACCTTCGTGATGAGCAGCTCGAGC
>CAZVSL010000866.1:0-2102 GCA_964629935.1 uncultured Calditrichaceae bacterium
CATCACGTCCATGGCGCCATCTTTGTCAAAATCTACCAGCACGGGCTGACCGACGTATGGGTCGCGGTCAGATGCCCGCGCGCTCCAGAGCGGCATGGCGCGGTCCTTGCCTGCGCCCATGCCCTTGAAAGCCAGCAATCGGCCATCGCCGGTCTGGGCCACGACATCTGGCAGCCTGTCGCCATCCAGGTCGCCAAGCGCCAGACCGTGGGCGCCGGCAAGGTTGGCTCTATCGAGGTTTGAGATTGTGTACCACATTCTTCTGGCGTTCTGGCCATTTATCGCCAGCACGTTGCCTTGCTCCGTACAAACCGCGAAGTCGGCGTTGCCGTCGCCGTCAAAATCTGCCGCAGCCACAGGAAAGCGGATTTGATTGTTCTGGTCAAAACTGCCGGTGGCTTTGTTCAGCTCTTCGTTGACATCGATCTCGTTTACAATGCGGCGCTGAATCGGATCGATGACCAGGACTTTGCCGGTTTCCGTGCCGATGAGCAGATCGGGCATCTGGTCGCCGGTCATGTCAGCCGAGCTTGCCACTGCGCGGATGGGTTCTTGCAGCTCCACCTGCAGCCAGCGGCTTTTGCTGAGCGATGAGAGCCGGATGTAGATGCCGTTTTCAATGGAAGCGACGGCGACATCCTGCCAGCCATCCATGTTGAAATCCGCCACTACCGGCGGCCCGGTAAACGGACCGGCCAGGATGGGGCTCTTCCAGATTTCCAGCCCCCATTGCCCGTCGATGGCGCGCAGCCGGTCATCCGTTGAAATGACGACGATATCCGGCAGCCCTTTGCCGTAGAGGTCCTCGACCACAATCGGAAACTGCGAGGCAGCCTGAAAGTCGTAGCTGGTCCACATCGGTTCTTTCGAGCGCCCGTTGATACAATTCAGCAGCCCCTGATTGTTGACGTAAATCAGGTCAACATAGCCATCCCCGTTGACGTCCGCCAGCGCCGGGTGGATAGCATACCGGCCTGGCTCTTTGCCGTCAAATTTTGAATCGATGTCACTTGCGCCCCAAACTTCTTCAGACGCCGTCAGTGTCTCCGGCTGGCTCGTAATCCGGCTGTATTGGGTGATGGATTTGTAGAGCAGCAACAGCGACAACAGGATGATAAGCACGGAGACGGCATTGAAAAATGGTATTCGATAGCGCACGGACCAGCCGCCGGCCTTACGCGGGAAGGAATAGTCCCAGTCGCCTTCTTCGACCATGCGGAAGATGTGACTCTTGCGGTCGCTCTTGATCTCGATTTCATCGCCGGGTCTGATGCGCGCTTCGTCTTCCAGCTCCAGTTTCTGCTGGTTGAGCCACGTGCGGCTCTTGCTGCGTTTGTCGGAAAGAAACCAACGATTATCCCTGTACTCCAAGGTGGCATGTCTTCTGGAAATGGACTGATCGAACTCACCCTTCGAGTTTTTCTTGATGACGATATCATTGAGTTTGCGGTCCCGACCGATGCGGGTTTTGGGCTGCTTGACCTTGAATTTCCGGCCGAGATAGTAGCCATAGATACCGAGCAGATAGCAGCTTTTTACATTCGCATCCGGCGGCGGCGTTTCCGGCGACAGACCAGCCTGCGGCGTCAGATCGACGCTAAGCCCCGGATTCGTATCTGCCGTCTGTGCCGGGGGCGACAAATGCGGCTCATCCGTGATGATCTCAGGACCCGGCTGCTGCTGCGCTGGCGGGGTGTGAACCTCAACGGATTCGCTCTGCGGTTCGTGTATATCCAACATCATGGCGGAATGGCCGTTGGCGCCGTTATCGTTATCAGACTGGTGGGCAGGCGGCGCCTCATCCGGTTCCGGCTGCCAGTCTGAGTGGGCAGCAGATTCCTGTGTTTGAGGGCTGCTATAGGCATTGCCGTTTTCATGAACCCGGGCAGACATGGAAGTGGCCGGACCGGCTGCGTCTGAGTCAGACTCGAGCCATGCATTCAGGTGATTGAGAGACGGCACGCCGGCCATGCGCTCGGAAAGATTGATCGCCTGGGCGTGTGGCTGTGGCGCCGGCGCAGGTCGCGTGGCCGGTTTCACCGGCGTCGCCGGCGCTGCTGCCGGCTGCGGCTGCGGGCGGGTGGTTTCATTATCGTCGACAA
>CAZVSL010000867.1:0-2092 GCA_964629935.1 uncultured Calditrichaceae bacterium
AGATAAGGCGCTGCCAGCTCATCGAGCGAGCCTGAAAGTAATTCTTGCGCCAGGATGGTCTCAGCCAGCGGCTCCAGACCTTTCTCCCTGGCCACAGTCGCGCGAGTCCGCTTTTTGGGCCGGTAGGGCAAATATAAGTCTTCGACCTCCTGCAGCCGGGTCGCACTTTCGATCTTCTCGCGCAGCTCTTCGGTGAGCTTGCCCTGCTTCTCGATGGATTCCAGCACGGTTTCTTTACGCTCTTCGATATTACGCAGATAGCGAATTCGGTCCTCGATCTGGCGTATCTGCTGCTCGTCGAGGCCGCCGGTAACTTCCTTGCGATAACGAGCAATGAACGGCACGGTGTTATCGTCGTCCAGCAGAGCAATTGTCTGTTCCACTTGCTGTGGGCGTAGATTCAGCTCACTGGCAATTAGGGCATAGAAATCTGCAGCTTGCAACGCATTCTCCTCGCGATGTTTGACTTCTCGCAATCATCTGATATATCCGTTTCACACAATTGAGCAACGCATGAAAATATGAAAAAACCGGCAAAATGCAAGCGTGATCTTTTTGTGAGCTGTAATTCCCCAACGCTCAAATGCGATTCCGCGATAGCGTACAACCCTGACAGGGTTTAGAACCCTGTCAGGGTGGTCCGGCCAAACCTCAAAAATAAAACTGCACATACCCGAAAAAACTACTGGACAGCAAGCCGTATTCACTATCATCAGCGCCAGTTGTCAGGTAGGCGCTGGCCGAGACTTCGAAATTGGTAAACAGCGAATAGGTCAGGGCCGGTCCGATCAGGCTGCTACGGTCGTCGAGGTTGACGAGGCTGTAGAGACCGGCGCCCAACAGCGGCGTGAGGGACTTGTTGGCGGAGAGCGCGACATAATGTTTCGCTAGGTTGAAAACGCGGCCGCTGAGCAGATCATCCAGCCGTTGCGCATATTCGCTTTTATCTGTCGTGCCCTGGCCATTATAATAAAACTCGATAAATGCGTAGACGTCGCCCGGAAAGTTGTAGTCAGCATTGACGACCGCGCGCAGGAAGTTTTCGCCGCCATCCTGCCAGGTGTAGGCAAACTCGCCGCGCAGGCCGCCGCCGCCGATGTAGCCGGCGAAGTCGCCGCCCAGCACGCGGTCGCGTTCAAAATCCCCGGCCATGAGCGACACATCGTATTCTCCCACGTGGCTGCTCACGCGGCCGGCGATGCTGGATTTGAGATCGCCACGGCCGGGCGCGAATGCCAGCTCAGCGCGGGACAGCGTTGCGAACGGCACGACAGCGTAGACAGCATCCACGCCGGTTTTTTCATCCAGCTCGATTGCTGCGGGGTTGAACGGATTCAGCAAGTCTGTGGGATTCCACGCAAAACCGGTACCCCAGGCGATGCGCTGCCGGCCGAAGGTTATGGTGGCAGCGCCGGCATAGACGGTTGCGAACGCACGAAACAGAGATTGCCGCAATTGCGCATGCTCGCCGCGCTCGATTTCCCAATCCAGATCCATGAAAGTTGGGCGCTGCGCTGTTTGCGATAACTCGAACTCGGGGGTGCTCAGGAAATCACCGGCCAGCAGCTCGCTGTCCAGCCATAGCTCCGCATGAATGCGATTGCCGGCATCCACGACGCCTTTCGTTCTCAACCGACTGATATCGAGAAAAAAAGGGTCATCGAGAAAAAACGTTTTGGAGCGAACGGCGAGGTTTTTGGCATAGCCGGCATAGCGAAAAGAGATGTCCTGGGCCTGCGCTGCTGATACGCCCGGAAAGAAGTACAGCACCAGAGTGAGGGCCAGGCCGCACGCGAACCGCGAACTTGCCATTCCCAAAGAAATCGAACTAATTCGCATTGCTCCGGTCCTCAGCAATTTTGCCGTCACGCAGCAGCACCAGCCTCCTGGCCCGCTCCATGACCATGGGATCATGCGTCGAGAAAATGAAGGTGACGCCTTTCTTGTCGTTCATCTCTTTCATTTTATCGAGCAGCATGCTGCCGGTCTTGGAATCGAGATTGGCGGTCGGCTCGTCAGCCAGGATCAGCCTTGGATGTGATACCAGTGCCCGCGCCACAGCCACGCGTTGCTGCTGACCGCCGCTGAGGGC
>CAZVSL010000868.1:0-2091 GCA_964629935.1 uncultured Calditrichaceae bacterium
GCGGATATTAAAGTTTGGTCGAGCGAACTTAACGGAATTGAAAGTGTCGAGAGGCATAAGTATGCAATAATAAAAAGTCTGTGTATAATTACTACCAATTATTTGACAAAAAGCAATACTATATTAGCGGAAATCCAGGAGATTGCATCACATTTGAGTTGAGTTACATTGTTTGCTCTGGCCGCGCTTTTTTTCTTGCTTTAGATATAAGTTTTTTCTTATCATAAGTGCACTAAAAACTCTGGCAAAGTCAGCGCTGCAAGGGGACTCTTTGGAACTTCTCTGCAACCATATCCTTCACCTATCACATCTGCCTTTTACCTATGTATTTTCTTGGGATTGATGCCGGCGGTACAAAGATGGTTGGCATTCTGGCCGATATTAGCGGGCAGGTAGTTGTGGCCGCAAAAGCAGGGCCCGCCAACGTTGGCGTTGTGGGAAGCGTGAGGTTTGCAGAGCGCCTGCAGGAGCTAAAACAAGCGCTGCTGAATCAAGCCGGACGACCTGGCGCCATACGCTGGACCACGCTCGGCGTGGCCGGCGCTGGTCGCAAGCAAGCGCGGCAAACAGTACAGAACGCGTTGCAAAAAGCCGATTTGCAGCATGCGACGGTCCTGACCGATGCTGAGCTACTTTATTTTGCCGCGCACGGTGAGAAGCCCGGGTTGCTCATTAGTTCAGGAACAGGCAGTGTTTGTCTCGTCGGGCTGAACGATGGTGTGCTACACCAGCTCGGCGGCTGGGGTTACCTTTTGGGTGATGAAGGCAGCGGTTATGACGTTGGCAGGCAAGCGATTCGACATGTGTTAACAGAGGCGCAAGCAGGAGAGGCGCGGTCGCCATTCGCGCGTGCGTTGCTGTCGCACTACGGCGTTTCAGACCATACAGAGCTGGTCTCGCTGGTGTATGCCTCGGAAAATCCTCAGCATGTGATTGCATCCAGCGCCCGTGTGGTGTTCGAGTTTTGCCACAATACGAATGTGGTTGCGCGGGAGATAGTGGCCAACGCCGCAGAGGCCCTGGTGCGACTGGCAGTTTCTGGCTGCGCCCAAATTCAGACGCCGCCGCCATATCGCAGCGTTCTCGGTGGCAGCTTGTTCGCTGATGGCTCTCCGGTGCGGCAGAGTTTTTTGGCAAAGAGCAAGGCGGCCGCTTTGACACTGGAGGTGGTCAACCCCTCTTTGGCGCCTGCTGCCGCAGCGGTTGTGCATGCCATGTCCTGCGCTGATGTCGAAGCTTCCGGCCTGCTCGTGCAGCGCTTGCGCGAAGCCTCCGCGCTGCACTGATCCGGCTGGATTAAAGAATGTAAACGTAGCTATGGGTTGAAATGATCAAAGTCACACCAGGATTTGTTCATGCAAAAAAACGGATAAAATGATGATCAGAAGAAACCGTTATTTCAGTCACGATGGTCTGACGCTGTGGTTGAGCCTCGGGCTGGCAGCCATCATGGTTTTGGTGGGATGCGAAAGCGCCCAGGAGCAGCGCCTGGCAAGGATGAATGTTTTTGTGGAGGGCGCCTCCAAACAATTTGTGCCTGACTCGCGCGTTGACCATTTTGAGGTGAGCCTCGAGCCACGCGCTGGCGCCATACATGTCGTCGGTGAGGTGTTCAACCGCAGCCTGCTCAACAGGCTTGTGGATTCGCTTCGGGTTGTGTTTCCGAGCCAGACCTTTGCAAATTCTGCCACGGTGCTGCCTGATACTTCGTTGCAGGAGGCCACCTATGGCATCATCAATATCAGTGTTGCCAACATGCGCCGGGAGCCCAGGTTCCAGGCTGAGCTGGTCAACCAGACCTTGCTGGGAACCGTGGTCAGATTGTACAAGGAAAGGAACGGATTTTATTTTGCCCAGAATTGGGATCGTTATCTGGGGTGGATAAACAAGGGATCGTTGGTGGCGGTTGATTCCGCAACGGCTGAAGCCTGGCGGGCTGCGCCGCGCGTCGTGTGCCTGTCGAATTACGGCAAAGTGCAGCGCCAGGAGGATGGTTTGGGACGCATGACCATTGCCGACCTTGCAGCCGGCGCAGTGCTCACCAAAGTCGGAGACACGGGACAACAGATGCGGGTGGCGCTGCCTGATGGC
>CAZVSL010000869.1:0-2082 GCA_964629935.1 uncultured Calditrichaceae bacterium
AGGCTTCCGGGATTCAGCTCCGCTGTTGTCGAGCGGAGACTTTCCTTACGCGAAGCGCATCTTTATGAATAAGTCGGGTTAAGCCTGGCGTCATACCCAGGTTATTCAATATTACTACAGGAGTATTAAAGTGATGAATCGCAATCGTCCGGATGATACGGGCATCAAATGGGTGGTCACGATTTTGGTTGCAGTGTTCTTGCTGCTGATGTTTGTCTTGAGTATCTATTGGAGCAGCGAGCCCGAATTGCTCGAGGTTCAATCATTCGCTACGGAAAAAGCGAAGACAAATAACGAAAGCCTGGTTACCGGCTACATCACAACCAGTGCGCTCATCGAGACTGCAGGCACGCTGCTGGACAAGCCGGGCGGCTATTTGAGCAATGATATGATGCCTCCCGGCGTGTTTATGGATAATATGCCCAACTGGGAGTTTGGCGTGCTGGTGCAGGTGCGGGATTTTACCAAGGCATTGCGCAATGATATGAGCCGGGCGCAAACACAGTCAAAGGAACATCCGGATTTGGCTATGGCTGAACCTCAGTTCAATGTGAATAGTGATTCCTGGCTTTTCCCGCGCGCTGAAGGTGAGTATCGCGAGGGAATTGAAGCGCTGGAGCGCTACTTGCACGGGCTCACCAATCCCGATGAGTCCGGCACCCAATTTTTTTCTCGCGCTGATAATCTGAGTGACTGGCTCAAGATCGTCGCCAATAGACTTGGCAGTTTGTCACAGCGCCTGAGCGCAAGCGTCGGCCAGGAGCGCATCAACACAGACCTGGCGGGGGAACCGGACGCACAGCAATCCACCAGACAGGTCAGTCGCATGAATGTAAAGACGCCGTGGCTTGAGATTGACGATGTGTTCTATGAGGCGCGCGGCACCTGCTGGGCCCTGATCAACCTAATGCGCGCAGTCGAGGTGGATTTCAGGCAGGTTCTGGAAAAAAAGAACGCCACGCGCAGCCTGCAACAGATCATTCGCGAGCTGGAGGCCACACAACGCAAGGTCTGGAGTCCGCTCGTGCTCAACGGCTCGGATTTTGGGTTCTTTGCCAATTATTCTCTGGTTATGTCATCCTACATTGCCAGGGCGAATGCGGGTATTATAGATTTGCGTGATTTGCTGAGTCAAGGATAGCTCGCTGATATCCAAACTTCGGGATGATTCTTATGAAACGTCTTTATCTGGTTCGCCATGCCAAATCGAGTTGGGACGATCCTGATTTGGCCGACTTTGAGCGGCCGCTGAACAAACGCGGCAAGCGAGACGCGCCCTTCATGGCCCAAAGAATAGCTGAACTGGGCGCCAGGCCTGATGTCATCATTTCCAGCCCGGCGAAGCGCGCAATTCTAACGGCCCGCGCCTTTGCGGACGCACTCGAATATCCGCATAATAACATCGTACAAGACAAAGCGGTCTATCTCGCCGATGTTTCAGGCCTGCTGCAGATAATCCGGTCTATCGATAACAGCAACGAGCAGGCGATGATTTTCGGTCACAACCCGGGCCTTACCTCCCTTGCAAACTTTCTTGGCAAGCGCAGCATCGACAACATCCCCACGTGTGGCGTATATTGCCTGGATTTCGACGATCTAAGCTGGAGCAAGGTGGGTAGAAACAAGGGAACCGTCCGTTTCTTTGATTATCCAAAGAAGCACTTGAAATAGCAGTTTAAACAACAAATGTGGCAGATTAACCCTCAAAACCGGCAATTCGTGTAGTCCCTGTTTGTGTTTACTTAAGTTTTTTTATATTGTCATCCACGGGAAGAGCACGCCGGTAGTCCTGGATAATCGACTTGTCGATTATCAGCTTGCACGGCGACAGGAATTACCGGCGTTATTATTTCTTGACATTTTATGCGGGAAAACGTATCATTACGATCCCTCTTTTTTTTTACCCCCCTTCTCCTTTTAGCCGTGAAAAGGCCAGGATGTTCTGGCCTTTTCATTTTTGAGCATAGTTTGGGATTTGGAATTGGCGGTCGTTGGAACCCGTGCTGTTTACGGGATTTGGTCCTGCCGGGAATAATTCAAGCAGAATATTTCGGTTTACTTGCGGGTAACAGCCAATAAGGT
>CAZVSL010000870.1:0-2082 GCA_964629935.1 uncultured Calditrichaceae bacterium
GGACAAGTTCTGTCGCGGCAGGAACTTGATGGCGATGTCGCGCTTGAGCCTGGTGTCCTCGGCTTTGTAAACGGTGCCCATGCCTCCAGCGCCCAGTTTTTCGAGAATTTTGTAGTGTGAAATGGTTTTTCCGATCATTGTTTACACTTTCCTAAAAATATTCCCCTTTGAACGCTTCGTGTTTCGCCTTCGCTTGCGCCAGAACCTGCTGAAATTCCGGCTCATCGCGGACGGAATCCAGAAATGAATCCCGCAGGATAAAAGGATAGTTGAAGAAGCCAGCCTCTACGGCTTTGCGTAACGCCTGAATGCAAGCCGCTTTGTCGCCGAGTAGCCCATAAGCGCTGGCCAGATGATACAACATCTCTCCGTCTACAATCTCGGTTCGTTCCCATCTTCGTAACGCCGTTATCCCTTCCTGCCGGTCTCCTTGCACGGAACGTTTGAGCCCCAGCGCCCAGAATCCGAGAATACCTTGAGGCTCAAGCTCAATAGTTCGATCGAGATAGTCTATGGCCTCTTCGGCTCGGTCCAATCGTAAACAGATGTTGGCTTTCCAGGAAAGCGTCCATGGGGTTCCCGGATCGATATCGAGTTTTTCCAAAGCTTCTTCGAATTCTCCCAGATAAATATACGATATGGCAACGGAGCGAATTCTGCGATTTCTGGGATCCAGAGACAGGGCTTTTTCGCTTTCCGTTCTAGACTCTTCCAGCATGCCGCCATATCGGTAGACGTAACTGAGGGCAAAATGACCTTCGACATAGTTGGGGTTGATGTTCAGAAGGCGACGCAACAATGTAACCGCTTCTCCCGTTTGCCCGGTTTCGGTGTGAAGCGTGGCCAAATTACTGAGAGCCGAGGGCAATTCATCGTTTAACGATAAAGCCTTCATGTAGGCCGCTTTTGCCTCATGGACTTTCCCGGTGCTTCCCAACTCGTACTGTGCAATGAAATTCGTCCTAAAACCGAGTGCGCTAAAAGCTGGCGCATAAGTCGAATCAAGCTGAATGGATTTTTTTAGCATTTCGATGGCAAGTCGGCTGCCCTCCACGGAAAACGGATAGGCAAGGCTGCGCAGATAATACTCATAGGCCAGCGGGTCGTCGGGCATATCCGCTTGCATGCGAGCGCGTTCCTCGGGAGAGAACTGCACTTCGAGTCCAGCGATGACTTTTTCCGCCACCTTATCCTGCAATCGGAAGGCGTTTTCATACTTGGCTTCAACTTGCTCCCGCCAGAGGATGGTGTTGGCGTGCGCGTCGACCAGCTCGATATTCAGCCGCACAACCTCTCCCTCTTTTAAGTAGTTTCCGGTTAAAACATAGTCCACATTAAGCTCGTCCCCTGCCGTCGGGGCGTCGATGGGTTGGTTCTGGTATTTCCGAACCGTGCTGGAGGGCCGAACCAGAATATTCTTGAGATAGGTCAGGGAACCGATGATTTGGTCGGCAAGGGCAAGGCCTAAGAAATCCGTTTGTGGGTCGCTGCGCAAATTGGAAAAGGGGAGCACCGCCAGGCGTTGGAGTTTGCTCGATTCGTCCTCGATGTCCTGCACTGCAGCTTCATTTGACTTTTGCCAAAAATAGAGACCAGCCAGGGCGATAATGACCAGGAGAGCTAAACCGGCATACAGAAGAAATGGACGGACGGAAAGCGCTGTCTTTGTTTTAGTCTCTGGCCTCTGAGCTTTTTGAGTATGCGCTTGTTTTTTTAACGATCTTAAATCAACGATGAGCTCGTCGAGATGCTGGTAGCGCTCGTCGGGACTTTTAGTAAGAGATTTGTTCACAATCCGTTCCAGCTCCACAGGCAGATCGGTGCGAACTCCGGTTAGCGGCTCTGGCTCTTCATTCAGAATGGAATAGATCACGGCTTGCTCGTAATCACCACGAAATGGCAATTGGCCAGTCAACATTTCATATAGCACCACACCGAACGACCAAATGTCAGTGCGATGATCCACCGGCTCGCCGCGCGCCTGCTCCGGCGACATGTATGCCGCGGTGCCGAGGGTGGAATGATCCTTCGTGAGCTGCGCCCCGCCTGTGATCTTCGCCAGGCCGAAATCCATGATTTTCA
>CAZVSL010000871.1:0-2079 GCA_964629935.1 uncultured Calditrichaceae bacterium
TGGGTTGTGGCGGTGTAGACGGCATAACCGCCGTGGGTGTGCAGCACACCTTTGGGCCTGCCGGTCGTGCCTGAAGTATAGAGAATGAACAGCATGTCTTCGGCGTCCATCTCCTCTGTTTCACACTTGGCGCTGGCAATGGGCAGGCCCATCAGCTCATGATACCAGAAATCGCGATCGTTCTCCATGTAGATTTCGTGTCCGGTGCGTTTGACCGTAATACACACCTCGATAGTTGGGGAACGCCCGATGGCTTCGTTGGCGATGCTCTTTAGATCCGTAACTTTGCCGCGCCGCCAACCGCCGTCTGCGGTCACAAGCACGCGGCTTTGTGCATCCTGAATGCGCTCGGCCAACGCCTCCACGCTAAAACCGCCATAGACAACACTGTGCGCCGCGCCGATCTTGGCGCAAGCAAGCATTGCGATTGCCAGCTCCGGAATCTGAGGCATATAGATGGTAACGATCTCACCTTTGCGCACACCCATGCTTTTCAAAACATTAGCGAATTTGGAGACCTCGCGATTGAGCGCGTGATAGGAAAACGTACGCAAATCTCCGGGCTCGCCTTCCCAGATGAGTGCAAGTTTGTTGCGATGCCAGGTCTTCAGATGGCGGTCAATTGCGTTGTGGACGATATTGATCTTGCCGCCTGTGAACCACTTATAAAACGGCTTGTCGCTGTCATCCAAAACCTTGTCCCACTTTTTGTACCATTCTAACTTGTCCGCCTCTTCAGCCCAAAATCCTTCGCGGTCCTCGATAGAGCGCTTGTAGAGCGCGTCATATTCTTTGATAATAGCGTTGTCGACCACCGATTGGTCTGGCGTGTAAATTTGATCCTGATTGTTATTGGCGTTGGATTTGGCTTTGCCTGCCATTGCGGGCCTCCTTAGCTTTTTCTACGTATTCCGATTTTCCGAGCTGCTGGTGGGTGATGGCGTAAAGTAAAACTATACCTTTCAAGGCGATGAATTGCAAACATAAAATCTGCCGCCACAAGGGGTAATCGTCGCTGGCTTAGAGCGTGCTTGTCATGCGCTCAACTGCCTGGGTCCATTCGATGAGAAATAACGCAGCCGGAAGATTTTCCTCAAAGGTCGGCTGAATCTGGTCTTCCGGCAGCAAGAAACCGGGCGCCGCAGAACGCGGCCTCAGCTCGATGGTGTAAGCGGGCACGCTGGTCTCACCATAGAGCCAATCCGTGGCATCGCCGCTGGCCAGATAGAGGTCCGAGCTTTGCTGCGGAACGTAGCGCACGTTGTGGACACGAAAAATGCTGTCCGCCATCGTGGTGGCCAATTGCGACAGGATAATCTCATCCGGGGCCGGCGCGCTTGTGTGACCCCAGGGGTAAAGAACAAGCTGTGAATAACTATGGTATGAAATCATGGCGCGGAAATTATGCTGGTTGGCGAAATCGCGCAAAACTCGAGTTTCTGGTTCGGAAAAAGGTTCAGGACCACGATAAATGTCGCTGAAGGTGTCGCCGCTGGAACCGGGACCGCCCCATTCAAAGCTGTAGTTGCGATTCAGGTCGACGCCAAACGTGCCGTCGCCATTGTTACGACGATTCTTACGCCACAGGCGATTGCTCACAACCGAGTATTGATGACCATCCGGATTGAGCAGGGGAATGATCCATATTTCGCCCTGGTCGACAAAAGCCCGAATTTTCGCATCAGTTTCGTAGTTTGACAGCAAATATTCGGCGAGCAGAAAAGGCACGTCGACGGCGATCCACTCCCGGGCGTGATGGCCGCCAACAAACAGGATTTCCGTCTCGTCTTCCTCCACAGCCACGCTATCACTGATCTTGATCGCCCAGATGGAGCGCTGCTCAACGGATTTTCCCAGATCGACCACCCGCGCCAGGGTCGGATATTGCGTTTGTAGTTGCTGCAAATCGGCCGTGATTTCGGCATAGTTGTGGTACAAACCGGCATCCGGCGGTCCGGGCTCGGGTGAAACACAGGTTCCGGCGACCAGCAAGGGCAAACACAACATGAGGCCCAGGTAAGAAATGCGCTTGTTTTGAAATTGCATTAGCTCTATCCTCCGTATCTCGGATATGATTAT
>CAZVSL010000872.1:0-2074 GCA_964629935.1 uncultured Calditrichaceae bacterium
CTTATGCACTGGTAACGGATGGGGGTTTGTTGGTTGTTATTCGTATTTCTGATAGAAGCGTCCAGAAAGTGGGCAATTACCATTATTTTTCTTATTACAACCAAAGTAAAGGTAAACCAAAATGTATACCAGAATTGTGAATCTCTTGAGCCTCGCAGCTGTTGTTATACAGCTAACGAGCTGCAATGGCAAGAATCCTTCGAATGGAGGCGGCAAAAACCAACTGGATATCGTCTGGGAGCAAACAAGCCTTGACAGCCTTGATGTCCTCGCTCTTGTTGCCACCGAGCAAAACGATATCTTTGCTGCCGCTTGTGGGCACCCGATCTTTCGCTCATTCGATCAAGGTATTAGCTGGACGTCCACGATGCAGCAGGCTTGCCCCAAAGCGCTTGTAGCAACCAATCAAGAGGGTGTTTACGCCGTTGGGGGTGGCATTGGTATTCTTTTCTCAGATGATCGCGGTCAATCCTGGAGCAGAAAGTCAGTCCGCGGTTTTGGTGTGAACCTTAAGACTCTCATCAACACTAACTCCGGTGTTTTGATTGTTGGCAGTTTCATCACCGATGAGACGGTAGGCGGAACTTATCGTTCTCGCGATGGCGGTGAAACATGGGAGGCATTTGGCCTGGCCGACACTGTAAGTGTGGAGGCTCTTGCCGTCAACTCCAGTGGAGACTTTTTCGCAGCAACGCATCTCGGCATGTTTCGCTCGAGAGACGAAGGTGAAACCTGGACAATGATAAACAATGGCTTTGAAAACCTCGATGTTATTCCGCTGGTGATTGCCCTGGCTATTCAGCCGCACAGCGACCACATTTTTGCAGCCATTAAGAACTCAGGTGTCTGGCGCAGCACGAACCAGGGCAACACCTGGATGCAAACTCCCTTAGAAGCACCTTCAGTGCGAACGATTGTCATCAATTCGGCTGGCCATATTTTTGTTGGAAGTATCTTCTCATTTCCTACAGGTGAATATGATGGCGTGTTTTGCTCGGCAGACAATGGCGAGACGTGGACTCAATGCAACCAGGGATTGACCAACATAAATATTTCTTCACTTGCCGTCGATTCTGCCGGTTTTCTGTATGCCGGTACTTGGGGCGATGGCGTCTTCAGGACTAAAGAACCTACAATTCCATAAGATTCATGTACCACAAACCAGGAGGAAAGGAAATGAAGATAATAACACTGAGACTCATGCTACGGGTTCTGGTTGTGATCTTCCTACTTTCTAATGCATTATCTGTTTTTTCACAACCAAACGAGCTGTTTATAGATGCTCAGAACCATCCACTAAGCGCGGAGCAATCACGGATTTTGCAACGGCTTCAACAACAGGATTTCGCCTTCGAGCTTAGGATCGTGCAAACAAACGAAGGATTGCTGTCGAGTGCAGACCGAATTGTCATTAATCTTTTTGACGGTCAAGGCCATATTGTCAAGGCTGATAGGGTTAAAACCAGCGACAATAGTAGTTTTGTGTGGTCAGGAAGCGTGGAGAATGTTCCCAGTCACATTCTTCTGTCTGTGTATAAGGATGCCGTAGTGGGTCGAATTCAAATTAACGATCAAGTCTACAGTTTGCGCTATCTGGGTGACGGCCTTTGTGCAATCGCTCGCGTCGACCCAAAGCAATACCCCCCTTGCGGTAACGTGGCTGGTCAGACAAGGGCAGACGATGCATCGGATTTTCGAGCTAGCTTACCAAAAGGCGACTCAATTGAGTCTTTTGAAAGCTCCGCAAACATGGCGGGCACTATTCCGGTTAAGCTGTTCGTGGCTTTTACACCAGCCGCTCAAACTGCGGCCGGCGGACCGGATGGCATGACGGCGCTTATTCAGGCCGCAATAGAGGCGGCAAACCAAACCTATGCAAACAGTAACATTCTCAGTTTACAGCTCGAGCTTGCCCACCAGTATGAAGTGAACTACGCTGAGTCCAGGACATACGGCGGAACATTTCTTGACCAGTGTGACCAGGAAATACAAAGGCTGACAGACCTTGAACGCTTTCACGACACCGATGATGGATACATGGATGAAATTCATGACCTTCGGGGCGCCTATGGTG
>CAZVSL010000873.1:0-2073 GCA_964629935.1 uncultured Calditrichaceae bacterium
AAATCCTGAAATATGGCCATGTGATTCGCATTTTCCGAACACTAAATATACACCATAAATTGAAAAAATCAAATAAAAAAGCTCACCTGTGACAGCCCTACTTTTAGCTTGACTTTTTTGTGAATTTCTTTTAAGTTCGTCGGCATGTTTCGGAGGACTTTTCGATTCAGCCTCACCACCTAACTCTGCTGCGTTTCTTAAACTACTCGTCCTACAAAGACTTCGGAAGGGAGGAAAAATGAGTAACCTTGAATTCAAACCTTTTGTACCTGCAGAAACCGACATCAAGGAGTTCACATTCAAGGCGGTCTTCTTAGGGGTTGTGATGGCTGTTGTCCTCGGCGCCGCCAACGCCTACCTCGGTATGAAAGCCGGTCTGACCGTGGCCGCAACTTTTCCGGCTGCGGTTGTAGCTATGGCAGCGTTGAGAGGGTTTAAAGGAACCATTCTGGAAGAAAACGTTGCGCGGACCACCGCATCAGTTGGTGAGGCGCTGGTGGCTGGCGCTATATTTACCATTCCCGCATTTGTCATCAGCGGGGTCTGGGACAGCCTGATGAATCATCTGATCGAAGGCGCCCTGATCATGCTCATAGGCGGGATACTTGGCGTGTTGTTCATCGTCCTGCTGCGCAGAACCATGGTTGAGGAAGCAAACTTGCCGTACCCGGAGAGTGTCGCCGCCGCTGAGATTGTCAAGGCAGGACAGGGCGGAGCGACCGGAGCCAAATTCGTATTTGGCGCTATGGGATTGGCAGGATTGATTGAACTTTTCAAGAACAGCAATGGCATTCAGTTTGTCCAGGACTCAGTCTCCAGGTTTTTCCTGTTTACGCAATCCAAAATAGAATTTCTTGGCACCTCAAAATTCTTTGAAGGCGGGATTAAACTGGAAACGCCATCAGCCTCGCCGGCGCTGGTTGGCGTGGGCTATATTGTCGGGTTCAACATTGCCGCTGTTTTGTTTGCTGGCTCAGTGCTCGGGCACCTGTTGCTGGTGCCACTGGCTGTATTTCTCAACCCGGCATTACAGGAATTTGCCGCTGCTAATGACTGGTCAACCATCAGCGATGAAGTCTGGAAGAGTCAGATTCGCCCGCTGGCTGTCGGTACGATGATTGTTGCGGCCTTCTATACCCTGTACAACCTGCGTACTTCGCTGGTCGAGGGCATGGGAAAGGCGTTTAAGAACCTGCAAAAACTCAAGAAAGCAGCAGGGCCTGTTTCCAGACTGGAGGTGGACCTGGATTTCAAGAAGATAATCATCGCGATTGGCATCCTGGCCATTCCGCAATACTTGCTGTACAGCTATTTTAGCGGTTCCTTGCTTGGCTCTATTTTGCTTACCGTCGTCCTGCTCATTATTGGCTTTCTGTTCTCTGCTGTCGCCGGTTACCTCGTTGGCCTGATAGGCAGTTCCAACAACCCTATAAGTGGTCTAACCCTGAGCACCTTGCTAATTTCTGCTATTCTAATGGTGGCCATTGGCGTAACCGGACCGAAAGGCGTTGCCGCCGTCCTGGCAGTTGCCGGCGTAGTCTGCTGTGCTGCCGCCATCGCCGGAGATATGTTGCAGGACCTGAAAGTCGGGCACATTCTCGGCGGGACGCCCTGGCGCATGCAGGTGGGAGAATTAATCGGCGTCACTGTTGCCGCCGCCCTCCTCATGCCTTTCATAGCCGTGATGGATCAGGTTTACCACATTGGCAGCGCTGCTTTGCCGGCGCCACAGGCTGGCCTGATGGCGCTGATGTCACAGGGTATCGTCGGCGGCCAGATGGCATGGCCGTTGGTCATCGTTGGCATCTTTTTCGCCATCGGCCTGATCTTGATCAAGGCGCCGTCCCCTATGCTCATCGCAGTGGGTATGTATCTGCCTTTCAGTTCCACAGCCGCCATTTTTGTCGGCGGCATTATCAAATGGACCATGGATAGAAACATGGCTAAGCAGCAATTCGCAGCCGAGCAAAAAACCGGAGCAGAGAACACAGGTGTTTTGCTGGCTTCCGGTCTCATCGCCGGGGAATCCCTTATGGCTGTCATCCTGGCGTTTGTTGTGTTGGGCCTGAACGT
>CAZVSL010000874.1:0-2073 GCA_964629935.1 uncultured Calditrichaceae bacterium
TAATCGAAAATTCAAAAATCACTACCCCCACTGGAACCTAACATATACAATTGAAGAAATTCTATTAGAAATCTATACGGAAAACATTTCCCGATGGGTAACCCATCCTAAACATGACTACTCAAATGTTGCCAAATAGGCAGACTATCCAAATCACCAAAGAAACAATTGAAGACAGAGCAATTGTCACATTGGGTAATCGCGAACAATTCAGGGATCACTATTGGCTTAAAAAAGACCCGATTTACCAGGACAGGCTGCTATGGAGAGCACAAACCTTTCGGCACCTAGTCCACCTACTTCCAAACCAGTCTATCTTGGAAATTGGTGCTGGACAAGGCATATTTACGGAGCAACTCTGTAAAATTTCAAAAGGTGAAAATCCGATAACGGCCGTATCGTTCGTACCGGATAATTTGCTCCAAAATGAACTACCGTCTTCTGTAGAATTTCTGCGATTATCATCTCTTCCCGGTGAATTAAAGGGCAGGCGTTTTGATTTCGTTATCGCGATGGATCTTCTGGATAGTGGCAATTGCTCATGGTTTCTCCAAAACATTTATAGCTTTTTGAAACCCGGCGGACAAGTGCTATTTTACGAAAGCAATCCGTGGAATATCGTGCTAAAAATTCGTCGTCTGCTCAAATCAACTTTTGGTAAGACCGACGACCCGCGCCGGCTATTGAACCGCACAGCGCTATATGAATTAATTTCAGAAGTTGGATTTGTTAATATTTTCGCGATTTATAATGATTTTGTTTATGCACCGCTTACTCGTTCAATGGTCTGGTTCTTTAGAAATCTTTCTATTCTTCTGGAAAACATGCCGGTAATTCAAAATTTTGCAGGCTCCATTCTCATACATGCTAAAAAGCCGCATGGGTCAACTAGCCACCCAAAATTAAATCTATTTGCACATGAAAAATTAAGAGGGGCGATTTCCGTAGTGATCCCCTGTCATAATGAAGAAATGAATATCAAGCCTCTGGTTCTCAGGCTCCTGGATTTTTATAGGGAATACATTCACGAAATTATCTTAGTAGATGACAATAGCCAGGATGGAACAGCGAGAGAAATCCAAAAACTCGTTGAAGAGTATCCCTTTATTAAGCCTATATTTCGTTCCCATCCGAATGGCGTTGGCAGGGCGATTTCCGATGGTTATCGGAAAGCAACGGGGCAATATATTCTATCCATGGACTGTGACTTTATACATCTCTTGCCCGAACTTCGTGACCTTTTTGCCGCTGCAGCAGAAGGCAGCGATGTCGTGGTTGGCAGCCGTTTTTCACGCCATAGCGTACTTCTCAATTATCCATTTCAAAAAATCGCCGCAAATCGCGCTTTCCACGTATTAGCACAGTTACTTTTCTTCCGTAAGTTTAGAGATTTAACCAATAATCTCAAACTAATGCGTCGGGAAGTAATTAAACAGCTTCACTTAACTCAGCCTGGATTTGCTGTAAATGCTGAAACGGGTTTGCAACCCCTTCTAATGCGATTTTCAGTTAAGGAAGTCCCGATTTCCTGGATTAATCGAACCGCTGATATGGGGGGATCATCATTTCGTTTACTAAAATTTGGCGGTGGTTACTTCAAAGTGTTGCTGAATCTGTGGTTAAGAACTTTTTTCGGAGCAAAAAAGTTGTCTTTCGAAGTTGATTATCCCAAACATCCAATTCGCTCCGAGGTAGGAGAATTTTAGAGTTATGGTATCAGTTAGAAATGTTGATCCTAATTCGGCTGACTTGGCTGATCGAGATGAGGCTTTCGAAAAAAGTGACATCGAAGTCTCGATAGTTATGCCCTGCTTAGACGAAGCCGACACACTTGGCGTCTGTATAGAAAAGGCAAAACGGGCTTTGTATGAAAGAAAGATTGTCGGCGAAATCATTGTGGCTGACAACGGAAGCCGGGACAAATCTCAAACAATTGCAGTTAACATGGGCGCGCGGCTTGTTAATGTAAAAGCAAAGGGATATGGCAATGCCTTGATGGGAGGAATTGCAGCAGCCCGAGGCAAATATATAATCATGGGCGATGCAGATAATAGCTATGACTTCCTGGAATTG
>CAZVSL010000875.1:0-2072 GCA_964629935.1 uncultured Calditrichaceae bacterium
CGTGTTTATCGACTTGCCCAATGGTACGCGCATCGATATTACCGATAACGTCATGAAACAGGCTGAACGAAGCGTATCCGGTTTAGCGCCGGGAGAAGTGCGCAACGTCATCACCAATACCGGTCTGCAGCAACGTGATGAAGAGTGGTTGTTCATGCCGTCCATTGGTCAGCTTATCATCGAGCTCAGCCACAAGAGAGAGCGTGAGCGTTCCACGGATGCAATCATAACAGACCTGCGCACAAGATTGAACCGCATCGCAGGCATCAAAGCTCTGGAGTTTAAGATCTTCCAGAACGGGCCGCCGACCGGCGCGGCGGTTGAAGTGCGTGTGCGCGGTGATTATCTCGACGAGCTGCGTGAAGTTGTTGCGTTGCTCAAGACCGAACTGAGGTCAATAAAGGGTGTGTACGATATCCGCGATGATTTTTTGCCGGGCAAACAGGAGCTGCGCATTGTCGTTGATGAGGAGAGGGCGGCTCTGGTTGGGCTGAGCGTCGCAGAAATTGCTGCCACGGTGCGCTACGCATTTGATGGCGGCGTTGCCACGCAATATCGGGAAGGCGATGATGAGATAGATGTTGTGGTCAAATACCTGGAGAGCAGCCGCAGCAACATGGCCGACCTTGAAAATCTCAAGATCGTAACCCCCACCGGCGGGCTGGTGAGTTTGAAGGATGTTGCAAGCTTGCAGTTGCAGCCCGGCTACGCGAATATCAAACATGATGAGCTCAAGCGAACGATTACGGTCAAGGCGGATGTGCGCGCGAGCGAGAATAGTGCATTAGCAGTTAATCAGGAGCTGGCGCGCCGCTTCGTTGAGATTGCACAGCGCTATCCCGGTTATGATATGGTTTTCCGCGGCCAGTTCGAAGAGTTCAAGGGCGCCTTCAGTCAGCTTCGCGACCTCTTCATAATCGGTTTGATGTTGATGTACATCATTTTGGCGGGACAATTCAAGTCGTTTTTCCAGCCCGTCATTATCTTTATGGCCATCATCTTCTGCTTTCTGGGCGCTACAATTGGATTGTTGGTTATTGGCAGCCCGTTTAATATCAATAACATGTACGGTCTGGTGGCGCTGGCTGGCGTCGCGGTCAATGATTCTCTGGTATTCATCAGCTTTATCAACGAGGGGCGCGAGAAAGGCATCCGACGCTGGCGCTCGATTTTGCAGGCGGGTAAATTGCGTCTCCGCCCTATTTTGCTGACCACGGTTACGACTGTCTTTGGTCTGTTGCCCATGGCTGTCGGCATTGGAGGCAAGTCAGACATCTGGAGTCCGCTGGCCAATGTCATGGTCTGGGGATTGACCATCGGAACGCTTTTGACGTTGTTTGTGGTGCCCTGCATTTATGCCATCCTGGGCGATATCAATCGCGCGTTTATGGGCAGGCGCTTTATTGATGAGAGTGGTCACGTGGTTTCGAGAGTCCGGCGTGCACTCGAGCGCGTAAACGGAAATGGCCGGCAAGCCTGGACCACCTTCGCGAGGCGAGACAAATAAAAAAAACCCGTGCTCGCAATTGAGCACGGGCCAGTCTCCCACATCTAAGGTAAGAAAAGAAGATGTGATATTGTGTAGGGGATTACAACATAGCAACCTGGCATCAAAAAGTCAAGAAAAACCGTGCCAGATCTCAAAAAAATATGACGCAACTGTGGGATAATCATGGCTTCTTTAACCGTAGTTTTCGCTTGACTCTTGTGAATCATTTGGCTATATTGACCGTCTGTTAATGAGAGCATGAGACACCCGATGGCAAAAGTAGCTGCAAAGAAGAAACGAGCACAAATATCCCTTTCCAGAACCAATTATGTTCTTTTCGGTGTGAGTGTCCTGGTTTTGCTGGTTGGATATTATGTGCTTTCGCAGGGCCCGGTTGATGGGTTTCTTTCATTAACCCTGGCGCCGCTTATTCTGGTCATCGGATACTGTGTGCTCATCCCACTTGCAATTATGTACAGCGGCAAACGTGAAGAGTCCAAGAAATAAAATATTCGGGACCGTGGTGTAGCCTGGTTAACACGCCGGCCTGTCAAGCCGGAGATCGCGGGTTCGAATCCCGTCG
>CAZVSL010000876.1:0-2060 GCA_964629935.1 uncultured Calditrichaceae bacterium
TGCCGACAGGTCCAGCAGATTGGTGTTGGCGGCTACCGGGGCTATGGCGGCGGCGCTGGGATTTACCCTGCCCATTCTGTCTTTGCTCGACGCTTCCGTTCTCCGGTACGACTACGCTTTTGCATGCTTCTTCCTCATGCTCGGCATCGTACATAGCGGCGTCCGGCTTGGCCGCAAGACCTATCTCGTGGATATGGCGACTCAGGAAACGCGTTCTGCTTATGTTGCCGTTAGCAATACGGTTATCGGTGTGCTCATGCTTTTGGGCAGCGGTTTTGGTGTGATGGCGCTTTATGTACGAATCGAGGGTGTGATCGCTGTGCTGGCTCTCTTCTCGTTGCTCGCGGCTGTGATGGCGTTCAAGCTGCCTGAAGCATAAGGCCAGGATCTGCGCCTGATTGAGTTTCCATCCTGGGCAGGCCTGCTTCATTCCAAAGTCATTTTCCTTGCGGTTCATCTGCAGGATTGTGATCTTGTACCCATGCAAACATGATCTCTGCACTGCAATACTAACAAATCAATTCGAAAGAGGTGATATCCATCATGAAAGTTGCTTATGTTTTTGCCCTGCCCCGATCAGCCAGCTACAAGTTAGCGCAGATGATCTTGCCCCAGCTCGAAGCAGGTACGCACGGCGTAGAGGTAGTCGGCATGTTTTTCTTCGATGACAATGTCTTTATTCTGCGCAAAGGCGACCCGGTTGGTGAAAGATTGGCCACAGTTGCCAGCCAGAAAGGGATGCTGTTGATGATGTGCGACATGTGCGCTTTGGAGCGCAATTTAGCAGAAGGCCAAGCCCGCTGGTGTGATCCCGATGGCAAAGGCCGCACTGAGCCTGCCGAAATACGTCCGGTCAATACAGTCGAGGGCGTGGCAGTTGGTTGTTTCCCGGATCTGTATGCAGCTCTGGCCGGCAATCCTCCGGACCAAGTTATCACGCTATAGACAGGATTACGTGTGATATTACACCAATATCAATCAAACAGGAGTGAGATTATGACCCTTCCGACTGAACCCATCGGCAGTATTCCCCGACCAGAACGCCTGCTTCAAGCCATGCAAAACTTCGCTGCCGGAAAAATCACACAGCAGGCCTTGCAACAGCATTACGAACGTGCCGTGCAGGATACCATCAAGCAATTCGAGCAAACCGGCTCGCCTGTGATAACCGACGGCGAACAAAGCAAGCCGAGCTTCGCCACCTATCCGATCCACGGAGCGCAAAACCTGGCGCCGGATGGCGTCGAGATTCCCTTTGCGGACGGTCATGTGCGACAATTGCCGCGACTGACCGCCGGCCCGTTCCGCTATCAAACCTACGCCGACGCCTATCTCGCAACCGCAAAGGCATACGCGCAGGCGCCGCTCAAGCAAGCCGTGATCGCACCTTCTGCCCTGAGCCTGCTTTACCCTCAGGACGGCATCGAGGGGTATGCGCGAGAGGAGTTTTTGCAGGATATGACCAATGAAAGCGAAGCCGACATCCGCCGCTGCCTGCAGGCCGGCGCCCACAACGTGCAGATCGACTTCACGGAGGGCCGGTTGTCGGTGAAACTGGATCCGAGTAAGAACGTGCTGCAGCAATTCATTGCGCTCAACAATCAGGTGTTGGCACGCTTTTCCGATGAGGAACGTCAGAACATCGGCGTGCACACCTGTCCCGGCGGCGACCTCGATTCCACCCACAGTGCAGATGTGGATTACGCCGAACTGCTGCCGCTGCTCTTCGAGCTCAAAGCCGGTCAATTTTACATTCAATTGGCCAGTGAACCTGACCGCAGGCAGGTGCTCGACATCATCAAACAGCACTCCAGGCCCGACCAGAAAATCTTCATAGGTGTCATCGATCCCATCAACCCAAACATCGAGACCCCGGACGAGGTGCGCGACCGCGTGCTTGAAGCCGCCGACTTCATCGAACCGGAGCGGCTGGGCACAACCGACGACTGCGGCTTCTCACCGTTTGGCGACGACACCTCGACCGCGCGTGAAACGGCGTTTGCCAAGATCCGCGCCCGCGTTCAGGGCCGAATCGGCATCCCCATCTGGCAGCCGTATCT
>CAZVSL010000877.1:0-2059 GCA_964629935.1 uncultured Calditrichaceae bacterium
CTCAAGCTGGACGAACGATCCCAAGCCGGAGAGTTCGTACTCGTGCTCTGATGGCCTGGACAACGATTGTGATCTTGGTATTGATTGCTTTAATCCCGGTGCTGACCCGGATTGTCCGTGCTGCAACGAGGTTGGCGAGGATTGTGGGAGTCAGGGTTGCTGCTTTCCCGCGCAGTGCAACGCGGGCAGCGAAACGTGCTGCCTGCCGGACGAGGAGTCGTGCGGAAGCGACGCGGATTGCTGCGGGAACTCGTGTTTGGACGGCATCTGCCAGGACTGCACGGACACAGCAGGCGCGAGTTGCTCGGATAATAATGATTGCTGCGGGGATTTGTTGTGTGTGGATGGAGCTTGCGAATTATCTGCCTGCACGGATAATCCCTGCAGTCCGGATGGTTTTTATGGGAGTGACCAGTATTGCTGTTACGAGGGAACAGAAGGCGATCCGCCTATTGCGTGCTATAAGATTCGGGACTTCCAGGCGGGTGGTTAGCTCACGTGAACTGGCTTTATTCTTGAAAAGTCCGGGGCGCTTTAAGTAATGGGCAGTTTATGAGAACCTTTGCCCGCAGAATCAGTGATTGATTGCTGGCGGGATGACGAGCCCGCCTTCTTGGGGATCAGCGTGAAACCCGTTACCGAGATTCTGGCCGGGGAGTGTATAGCTTGCTACTTGCGGGTCATTTGTATTGCTAAAGACCTGCTCACCCACGATCTGCCCATCCAGGCTGAAGGTGACCGTAACGGCGTCGCCATTCGCATCCCGGACTTCCACGCTAAATGCCAGGGAACGATTGACATATACGGTATCCGCTGCCGGAGATGCGGATACAATCTCCGGCGGCACGCTCTGTTCCGAGCCGCCCGGATTGCCGCCGCCACAACCAAAAAGTCCGTACAAGGTAGCGAGAAGAAGCGTCGTTAACCATGTAGCGACGTATAAATTTTTGCAGCTCGATGTTCCCTTTGTGGCAGCAAGGGCATTTCGAATGTTTATGCCCGATAGTTTGACGGGTGTGGCGCCTTCTTCTGAGACTTTGGCGAGCATGGTCCAGGTGACCTTTTTAGGGAAAAGATATTTAAACATAGCAAATTGCAGGTGGCAAATCAACAAGAAATTACAGTCAAATATGGTTTCCTTGTTGACATGTGTGGTAATTTATGATAGGTTGTCCCGTAACCCAATGGGTTACGCAAACATCGTTGGGAGTGGACGGTAGTACTTCATGATAAAGTCATTCAAACACAAAGGACTCGAGAAGTTTTTCTACCAGGAACAACACGAGGCATTCAACCAAAACATGCGAACCGAATCGCTGACATCCTTGATCTGCTTGACGCGGCGGACACAATAAATGTCATGAATTTTCCGGGATCGCAGTTGCACAAACTAGAACCCAAGCATCACGAAATCTGGGCCGTAAAAGTATCAGGTAATTGGAGGATCACCTTCAGATTTGAAAATGGTGATATATTTGTGGTGGATTATGTCGCTTATCACTAATCACAAATCATTCTCGAGGTACTGAACATGTCAATGAAAGACAGAACCAGGTGTCCGGGTCACCCCGGTAGAATTCTAAAGAATCTCTACCTCGACCCGCTCGGCCTGACCATCACGAAGTTCGCAGCAACCCTGGGCGTTTCCAGAAAAGCTGTGTCAGCCATCATCAATGAACGAAAGTCCGTGACCCCGGATATGGCGCTGCGGCTGTCGCAGGCCTTCCCAAACTCTACGGCGGAAAGCTGGCTCACTCTGCAGAAGAATTATGACCTGTGGCAAGCGGCACATCATACGGATGCCTGGAAGGCGGTGCGGCCGGTTGTGGATGGTTCGTGATGCGGCATGGAGTGGCTGGATTATTCTTGAATCTTAAACAGCATCATATCCAACAATTTGACATTCAATCATTCAAGGGACTGGCGCCGCCTGCCTTTCCCAATCATCAGAATGAACGCCATTCATCTTCTCAACTTCAGGAATATGTGACAGCTCCTGCAATCCACTCTTCTTGCCGCTGATAAATCAATTCCATTAAAAAATAGTAACTTAGTGCCA
>CAZVSL010000878.1:0-2056 GCA_964629935.1 uncultured Calditrichaceae bacterium
TGCCGCCTCACACAGCAGCATAGTTTCGCGTGTCTTTCTGGCAACGCCGCCGAGTGTGCCGCCGGTGGGCGACGGCCGGATGAAGCTGTGCTCACTGCGCGCGAGTTTTGGCATGCGTGTCTTATCCCCAAGAATGCTGCCGCCTGAAATCGAGCTGCTCGGATCGACGGCCAAAACTGCGAGTCGGTGGCCCTGTTCAACTATGTGCAGACCCAACGTCTCGATGAGCGTGCTTTTGCCGGAGCCCGGGATACCGGAAATACCGAGACGAATGGACTTACCTGTGTCAGGCATCAGCTCCGTCAGCAGGGCGTCCGCCTGTTCGCGGTGGTCCGGGGCGCTGCTCTCGATCAAGGTGATGGCGCGCCCCAGCAGTGTGCGGTCACGGCTTCGGATACCGGCGGTGTAATCTGCAATGCTTAGTTCTTTCTTGGAAACAGCCATTGATCTTTATTTACCGCTTGCTTGGTTTATTCCCTCTTGAACCCATAGATTTAACAGAGTTTCTTCACTAATTCCCCGCTCTTCGGCTATCTGTTTAATCTTCAATGCAAGTTGACCATCTAAGGGGTAATACCTGCGTTGGGATTTGATCTTCACATTGAATTTCACTTCTGTCTGTTCCCCAAATTCCGTGGCATCATGTTCATCCCAAAACGCACCTATCTCCTGATAAGTGTGAGCGTTTGAGATTTGTGATTTAGTTGCCATGTTTTTCCCTTTCTTTTATTGTCATATCTCTTGCTGAAACAATGATAGCTCGTTTGTCTTTGATATAAACAAAAAAAAACACTCAACAAACGACCTAAATTTCTCTGCCCAAAAGCCGCATAGACATCTTCGCCAGGTTTATAGCCTTTTTCTTTATATTGAAACTTAGGCCGGCTTTCAAGTACTTCAATGACTTCGCTCTCTTCAACGTTGTGTTTCCATCGGAGCTTATCGACAATGTCCTCGAGCCAGATTATTCTACTAATCTCCAAATCTATGTCCTTGATTACCAGTTTATCGTCTAGCCTGAAAATTCACAAACACCATGACATATTGAGTCAAGTTTTTAACAAACAGAGACGTAGCGAAATAATGACTGCTTGAATGGACAATGTAACTCGCAACTTGCAGCACTCACTACGTTTTTCTTTACTTTGCGTACCCTTTGCGTCTCTGCGTCGTTACGTGCGATAGTATTAAACGCCTTCCGTTAGTTTCTTCAAAATGAGCTTCGCGGCTTCCGGGATAGCGGTCCCCGGCCCAAACACCGCCGCAGCTCCGTTCTCCTTAAGAAATTCATAATCTCGTTTCGGAATGACACCGCCGACAACGACCATGATATCCTCCCGCCCTAATTGGCGCAGCTCCTTTACCAACTGCGGCACCAGGGTTTTGTGCGCAGCCGCCAGCGAGCTGATGCCCACGATATGGACGTCGTTCTCCACCGCCTGCCGTGCCGTCTCCTCCGGCGTCTGGAACAGCGGTCCGACATCGACGTCAAAGCCGAGATCAGCAAAAGCGGTGGCGATCACCTTGGCGCCGCGGTCATGGCCGTCCTGGCCGATTTTGGCCACGAGAATTCGCGGTCGCCGGCCTTCAGTTTGCTCAAAATCTTTTGTTTTCTGACGAATAACCTGGATCTGGCTGTTGTCAGCAAATTCTTTGCTGTAAACTCCGCTGACGGAACGACTCACGGCTTCATGTCTCCCAAATACTTTTTCCAGAGCAGTAGTTATTTCGCCGAGCGTGGCGCGAGCCCGGGCCGCGTTGACTGACAGCTCCAGTAAATTGCCCTCACCGCTTTCGGCGGCTTTTGTGAGCGCGGATAAGGTTGCTTCGGTGGCCTGTTCATCACGCTCAACTCTTAACCTTTTTAAACGCTGGATTTGCCCGTCTCGCACCGCCGTATTATCGATCTCGAGAATCTCGAGTTCATCTTCTTGCTCGACGCGATACTTGTTCAACCCAACCACGGTTTCGCGGCCGGAATCGATGAGCGCCTTTCTCAGGGGGGAGGCCGGGTTGCCCAGCAGGATCTGCTCGAGCAGGGTGAGCGCAAGCACTT
>CAZVSL010000879.1:0-2039 GCA_964629935.1 uncultured Calditrichaceae bacterium
GAGAGACCTTCCGCAAATATCAAGCGCATCTGGGGGCGATTGCCATCGTTGCAGAGAAATGAGTGTGAGCACCGACTTTTGCTGCATCGCCATGGCCCATGCTGGCTGGTATGTAATTTTTCCTCTGGCTTTCTGCAAATCAATTCTTTACATTGTTTGTTTAGTTGGATGAACACCATTAACAATGTAGGAGGTAAGGCATGAAGTTTGTCATCCGTACGTTTGCTGTTGCAGCTCTGGCGATGTTGTGCTTTCAGGTGGCTTTTGCAGGTGTTGCCTTTAAGATCGAGGTCAAGCACCACAAGGGCGAGAAAGCCGAAGTCCAGAATATCGATGTGCTGGCAGAAGATCAGAATGTTAAGATGAACATGACCGGCAAAGGCAAGAGGTCGCCGGGTTCCATGATTTTTCTGGGCGAGCGCGGTGAAATGATTATGGTCGATGATGAGGACAAAAGCTACATGGTCATGGACAAAGAAACCATGGAAAAAATGGGTAGCCAGCTCAACGAGGCCATGAGCCAGCTCGATGAGGCGCTCAAAAACGTGCCGCCCGAGCAGCGCGCCATGATGGAGAAGATGATGAAAAAGCGTATGCCGAACCAGGGTCAGGCCGAGACCTCAAAAAGCGAGCTCAAAAAAACCGGTGAAAGTAAGACCATCAATGGCTATGATTGCGTCAAATATGAGACCCTGCGCGATGGCAAAAAAGAGCAGGAGTTGTGGGTGACGAGCTGGGACAATATCGAAGGCGGCAAGGAAGCAGCGACGGCTTTTGAGCAGATGGCTGTTTTCTTCAAGGACCTGATGGATTCTTTCTCCAAAGCTGGCGGCCCCCTGGCCGGTATGATGAATCGCATTGGCAGCAACGCCTTTGAGCACGTTAAGGAGATGAACGGCGTGCCGGTCTACAGCAAGTCCTTTGCAAGCGACGGCTCCCTGGAAAGCGAATCAACGCTGGTTTCTTCTGAGCAGCAGGACTTGAGTGCTGTGGCTTTTCAGCCGCCGGAGGGGTATAAGAAGCGTGAGATGATGGCAGGCGGTCGTTAAGGTAGAATCTGCATTTGTCTGAAGAATTACTAAGCCACGGATGCACACAGATTTTCACGGATATTTGATTGATTTGTGGTTAGGGCGGAATCCGTGTTGCATCAGTGTCCATCCGTGGCTTAAATTCAAATCCCGTTCCAAGATGAAAAGCTCGAGCCGTCGCCGGGTCTATGCGACTTGATATATCAATGGTCGGTAGCGTGGATTTGGTATCGGTTTGTTGCTTGCTCTGGCAGCTTCAAATCACACCTGCTTTGCCAAAAGAACTTCACTGAGCGTTTTCTGGAGCCCCGCCGAAAGCAGAACATTGTTTCAGGTCAGGGATGTCAGGGATATCGGCGAAATAGCCACCATCTTCTTCGCTGTAGGAGACATTGTTAGGGGTACAGAAATCAGTGAACTCAGAGTAAAAAATGAGCAAACTCAAAGAAATTGTTGAAAGCAATCAAACGACATCAGGTAGAATATTTGACTTTGTCGGAGGCAAGATCTTTACTTTTTTCATCCTTATTATTGGACTCGGTGTTGTTTCTGTTCCCGCTGGACTGGTTGCATCAGCATTATCTAAGGCTCGTGAAATCGAGTCTGGAAATGCGAAGTAAATTTTTCATGAGGATAACACCATTAGGAGAGAAGGGATACAAATCATCAAATGGGAAAGCGAACTAAAGTATGATGTTTGATCATTATCAATCAAGATTGGACATGATACATCAATTCGTACTCACTCATCCGCACCATTCGTTCCATCAAAATACCCCAGCTCATGCGCTTTCAGATAGACCTGTTTGGCGATCGGCGCTGCGGCTGAGCCGCCGTAGCCTCCGCCTTCGACAACCACTGCAATTGCGATTTTGGCATTGCGATAAGGCGCAAAGGAGACAAACAGCGCATTGTTGACGATGTTGGGCTCAAGTGTGCCATCCGGCTTGCGGATGGGCAGGTTGATCTCGGCGGTGCCGGTTTTGCCGGCGGCCTCGACTTCTTCCA
>CAZVSL010000880.1:0-2028 GCA_964629935.1 uncultured Calditrichaceae bacterium
ATTCCCAGCCGCTTTCCGGCGTGGCTGTCAGCTCCACCTGCGTACCTTCGTTGTAGACGCCGCCTTCCGGGCTGAGCGTGACGCTTCCGCTGCCTTCCACATCGATAGTCAGCGTGTATTGCGCCACACTTTCTTCCACAAAGACCGCGGTTACCCGCTTGTTTGCAGTCATGTTGATGGTTTCCGTGGCGTCTGTGCCGTCAAGGTCGCCGGTCCAGTGACTGAATTGCCAGCCGTCATCCGGGTCAGCCGAAAGCTGTACGCTGGTGCCGGCTGCATAAATGCCACCGGCCGGGTTCAGGTCAACGCTGCCAGACCCTTCTGTGATGACGCTCAAAGAGTATTGCGTCGTACCGCCCTCTCCGGAGCCGGTTTCGATTATCAGCAATGGCGGGACACTGCCCTCCCGGGTATAATATTTCGACCGATCGCTGGTGTTGCCGAAGATAGCAAAGCTGAAGACGCCGTTGCCGTCTACGGCAGAGGTGACGTTGGCTGTCACAACGTCACCGACCACAACTTTGCCGAGATTGGCTAATGCTGGGCCAATGGTCTCCGGCGCGTTGCCAGCAGTCAATTGCGATTCATCCCAGGGCGCGGAGCCATCCTGGTAATCATTCGATACAGAATAGACGCTGCCGCCGTCCTCACTCTCTGCAACAGCGTGGAACTTCAGCCGCGCGGTGTTGACGGGCTGTGATAAGCCTGTGACCTCAAACTTGAAGTAGGAAGCAAATTTGTTTTCCTCGACCTTGGCTGTGGATTTGTCGCCATAGTTTTCGCCATGATCGGTCAATTTGACCTGGCCGTCATGGATGGGTTCAAAGGTAAAGATTTCGCCGCCGCCGTCCGGGACCTCTTTGAAGGTCGCAGTAATATCTTTGTCTTCGGTCATGGTGACGGTGATGGTCTTCTGTGAGCCGCTGGCCTCGCCACCCCAGGATTCAAATTCCCAACCGAGATTGGCTGAGGCGGTCAGCTCCACTTCCGTGCCGTCATCGTAAACTCCTCCGGATGGCGACAGAGACACAACCCCTGAGCCCTGGACTTCTACGGTTAAGACATATTGAGTTGGGTCTTCCGGCTCAAAGACTGCCGTTATTTGCTTGTCCGAGTCCATGACCACGCTTTGGGATGCATCGCTGCTGTTGAGTGCGCCGGTCCAGTGGCTGAATAGCCAGCCTGCGGCAGGATCGGCGGTCGCTTCAACCACTGTCCCTTCGAGATAAGTTCCACCAGAGGGCGACAAGCCTACGCTGCCTGAACCCTCAGTGCTGATGTTCAGATTGTACTCAGTGATTTCGCCGCCGCCAGAGCCGGTAATGACTATCAGCTCAGGCGCTGCGCCGCTGCCGTCTTTGGTGTAGTACTTGACTTCATCGCCGCTGTTGGGCAGAATAGCAAAGCTGAAGGTGCCGTTGCCCGTCACCGCGCTGGTGACGTTAAATTCGACGGTCTCATTGGCGACTACCGCGCCCAATGTGCTCAGGGCGTTGCTGATAACATCCGGAGCGAGGCTGGCTGAAAGCAAGCTTTCGTTCCAGGGGGTTGTCGTGCCCGAAAATGTATTCTCGGTCAGAAAGATGCTGCCGCCGTTGTCACCGCCATCCGACGGGTCCGAAGCTACCTGCAAGCGCACGCGCGCACTGCTTATTGTACCAGAGACGCCGCTGACCTCGAACTTTATGTAAGAGTTAAACTTGCTCTCGTTGACCTTCATGGTCTCTTTGTGGCCGTAATTGTTGCCCGGGTCTGTGACTTTGACCTGGCCATCGTGCACAGAAGTAAAGCGCAGAGTCTGGCCGCCTCCGCTGCTGCTCTGCACCTCTACTGTCACAGTTGCGGCATTGGATGTGGCGCCATCGTCGTCGTTGACTGTGTAGCTGAACTGGTCTGTGCCGGCAAAGCCTGCGTTCGGTGTGTAGGTGATGCTGCCGTCCAGATTGGCGCTTGCTGTGCCGTTGGCCGGCGCGCTGCTGATGGCCAGGCTGCTGAGATCGAGTACGCCATCGGCGTCGCTGTCGTTGC
>CAZVSL010000881.1:0-2027 GCA_964629935.1 uncultured Calditrichaceae bacterium
TCTGTCGCGGGCGTAGGAAATTTGAGGGGAGCTGCTTCTAGTACGAGAGGACCGAAGTGGACGGATCCCTAGTGTACCAGTTGTCTCTCCAGAGGCACGGCTGGGTAGCTACATCCGGAAGGGATAAGCGCTGAAAGCATCTAAGTGCGAAGCCCACCCCAAGATAAGATTTCCCTTGCTGCTTCGGCAGCACTAAAGGCTCCTCGAAGATTACGAGGTTGATAGGCCACAGGTGTAAGCGCAGCAATGTGTTTAGCCGAGTGGTACTAATAAGCCGTGAGGCTTAATCATTAATTTTTGATTGGCAGCAGATGATTAAGTGCTTAGAACTCGAAATGCTGTATTCTCAAATTGAAAATATAATTCCGGTGACAATAGCGAAGGGGAAACACCTCTTTCCATACCGAACAGAGTAGTTAAGCCCTTCAGCGCCGATGGTACTGCCTTGGAAACGAGGTGGAAGAGTAGGTCGTTGCCGGGAGTTATAGTTTACGAAGGCTGCACATTTTTGTATTGTGCAGCCTTTTTTATTTCAGCTCGCCTAAGTGTCTCTCAATGAATGTTCTGGCTAAGCGCGGTCCGCTACCTTCAGCCTCATGTTTGAAGAAAACAAACGCTCTTTGCCAATTCTGTGATGTTATTTTGGCTGACCATTGCTGTAGGTCAGGATTTGTGTAACCCGGTCTCCGTAATCTCAGATAACCCCAATTGGCCGTCCGCTGCAAGTGAGTGAGATCACTATTCTCAGTATCCGAGCAGCAAAGAGCGCAGTTCTTAGCTCCGAGCAGATCGTAGATTTCGTCTGTAAACCACGTGCGGTGTCTGAACTCGAAGGTATAATGAATATCATCAGGAAGGAATTGCAAGAAGTTTTCAAGTAATTCCGTGTTCTTGTGTAAATACGGAGGAAGCTGAAAGAGTATTGCCCCGAGCCGGGAACCAAGCGTTCGGGCTGTGGTCAGGAGATATTCTGTCTCCGACTCTTTTTCTTTCAACGGCCTGGAGTGGGTGATCTTGCGCGATGCTTTGAGTACAAATTTGAAAGTCTCCGGCACACTTTCTGCCCAGTTGTTGAGGGTCTCTTGCTTTGGTAACCGATAAAAAGTATTGTTAATTTCGACAGCTGTTAGTCTGCCGGCATAGTAGTGCAACATGTCCTTCTCCGTCAAATCATGTGGATAAAAGCTTCCTCTCCATTCCTTGTAACTGTATCCACTTGTGCCAACGAATAATTCCATTTAGTTGTGCTCCTTAGTTTGTTCCCATTTCCGGCATGCTTTAAGCCGGAATCCATTTGCGGTCACGCAGAAGATTCCCGCTTACAATTCGACCCTGTTGGGACGTTTTCGGCCAGACACTAGTTAAGTTAGCTAGCATCGCCCAGCTTCTATGAACTTAATGTTTTGTTTGTTGCCTTTCTTCTTGTTCTTGTCCGACTCCTGTTTGTCAATTGTTTGCTCTTGCTTTTTCGTAGTTGGAATAGTTGGGACGATTTGTTGGATAAACATTCTAAAGCGATCTAACATTCTCGGGTCTTCCCCCGCCAAAAAGGTATGTATGACATCTGCCACCTCTGGCGTACGTAGGTAGCCGAATGATTTATGATGATTGGGCTGTCCGTCGCGCTCATAATCATTTACCACAACAGAGTCATGAGGTGCAACACCACTGCTATTTGGAGCGAAGTCATCTGCAAGGCTATAGTTCAAAGCAATGTGGTCACTCAGATCGGAAAAGTTGAGCCAGGCGTGCCCTATGTTTTTGGGCGTGGGGAGTCGCTTTTCGGTGTGGAAATCACGGCCTTGTTCTGTGTATATTTTCTTCATGATGGTGGGCAATCCGAGTGGTGAGCCAAGCGTGACCAGAGTGTGGATACGGATATCTGGTGGAAGCTGCATGAGGACATCATATGCTATGATGGTTCCCATAGAATGTGATATGAGAAGTATTTCCTTTTTGCGATGTTTTTTGAGTGTTGTCGCAAGTTCGTTCCGGATGAGGTTGCGGGCATAGATGCCAACCTCTGC
>CAZVSL010000882.1:0-2023 GCA_964629935.1 uncultured Calditrichaceae bacterium
GAAGAAATCAAGCTCAACCACAATTTCGAGGATATCATCACGCGCAGTGAAGCCTTTAAACGCGTGCTGCAGCAGGCCGAGAAAGTCGCGGCCACAGACGCGACGGTGCTTGTGCTTGGCGAAACTGGCACGGGCAAGGAGCTTGTCGCGCGCGCTATCCATTGTGTCAGCCCGCGCAAACAGCGGCCGCTGGTCAAAGTCAATTGCGCCGCGCTGCCGGCAAATCTGATCGAAAGCGAGCTGTTCGGGCATGAGAAGGGAGCGTTTACCGGCGCCCTCAATCGCCGCCAGGGCCGGTTCGAGCTGGCTGACGGCGGCACCATTTTTCTGGATGAAATCGGCGACCTGCCCCCGGACCTGCAGGTGAAACTGTTACGCGTGCTGCAGGAAGGCGAGTTTGAACGACTTGGCGGCTCCCAAACTTTGAAAGTGGATGTACGCGTCATCGCGGCGACCAATCGCAATCTGGAAAAAAGTGTGGCTGACGGAAGTTTTCGCGAAGATCTGTATTACCGCCTGAACGTTTTCCCCATTGAGGTGCCGCCGTTGCGCGAGCGCTCGGAGGACATTCCGCTACTGGTCAACCATTTTGTCAGGAAGTATGGCGCCAGGCTGGGCAAGCACATCGACACCATCCCGAAGCAGGTGATGAGCGGACTGCAAAGTTATCACTGGCCGGGCAATGTGCGTGAGCTGGAGAATGTCATCGAGCGCGCGGTGATCCTGGCGAGCAGCGAGGTGCTGGAAATCGATGAACCGCTGAGCAAGCGCTTGCAGACCTCAAACCGCGATCAAACTCTGAGCGAGGTGGAACGCAATCACATCATTGCTACCCTCGGCCAAACCGGCTGGCGCATCGACGGGCCGCGCGGTGCAGCCCGCAGACTGGGCTTGCACCCGAATACATTGCGCTCCCGCATGCAGAAGCTCGAGATCAAGCGCCCGCGATCTTGAGCTTGAACAACTCACGAGCACAATCTTGCAAAACATCATGGGGCTTGTGGGCTCATGATGATATGACCGACGCTGCCTGCTCCGCATGTTGTTGAGCGGAAACTTTCCTCACGCGAAGCGACTTCTTATGAAGCTCTGGTCATGTAACAGATCAGTGCAGATCCGTTTGACCTGTGCGATCTGTGTTCTTGTGTGACTCATGACGATGTGACCGATGAATCCTGTTTTTCCCAACTCTCGGCTCGTTCGATGTAGAGTTTTTCATAGCGCGGCCAATCGTAAAGATGGTCCGGATTAAAATCGGCGCCGTTCGGCCATGTCAACGTTGGAATTCCCTCGCTGATAAAGACCTGGCTAAAATAATCAGGATCGCGCAACGGGCGAAATAAGGCTCCGCCTAAAACCTTACTGAAATCGATGGTACGTGAATGTCCATCATCAAAGTGTACGCGTATTGTGTGTGGCGCTACAATTTCAAATGAGGTTACTTCGTGAATGACAGAATAAGTCATTTTGGTCTTGCTCCTTATGTCTATCTTAAGGGGTTGATTTTAGGAGGTGGCTGCCCCGCTTGTAATCGCTGCCAGGCTTCCATGAGATCATCCTTGTGGATTTCCGTCCAGGCCTCAACAAGGCGCTGTTGTTTGCGGGGCAGCTCTCCGGCCAGAACTTCGATCCTATCAATCCCGATCGAGACCCGCTAGTTCTGGTATGTTGCATGGAAATGAGGAACATGATGTTGGCCATCCACTTCTGAGAACATGGTAATGATGATACCGTAGAATCTTGATAGCTCTGGCATTTGTCATAATATCGTTAGCATTGTCGTACCACTAAGGTACGGTAGTGCTGCTTCTTTGGCAAGACAATTTGTCCGAGTAGAGACGATTTGCGGGACTTGTTCCGAAACTCCGGTTTGGGAACACACTGGCAGTAGAAACTCCGTTTCGACTGTCTGCAGTTAGGGCACGGTCCAAGCGCATTGTCGCGGGCTGCTAAACAGAGAATAGCGGACCCATGGGTACGAGCCTACAACGAGTAATTCTCCATATCCATTGATTGAAATAAG
>CAZVSL010000883.1:0-2021 GCA_964629935.1 uncultured Calditrichaceae bacterium
ATCTAGCGCGCCGCGCTTGTCGAATTTGTTGATGGCGATGATGTCGGCAAAATCGAGCATGTCGATCTTTTCCAGTTGCGTGGCAGCACCGTATTCCGGCGTCATCACATACAGACAGGCGTCGGAGTGGTCAACTATCTCAGTATCCGCCTGCCCTATGCCCGAGGTTTCCAGGATGATGAGATCGTAGGCCGCAGCCTTGAGGATGAGCAATGCTTCTTTTATGTGAGCCGACAAAGCCAGATTGGATTGGCGCGTGGCCAGAGACCGCATGTAGACCCGCCTGTCGCTGACCGAGTTCATCCGGATTCTGTCGCCCAGCAATGCACCGCCGGTCTTGCGCTTGGAAGGATCCACAGAAACAACGGCAATGGTCTTGTCTGAAAAATCCAGCAGAAACCGGCGTACCAGCTCATCGATGAGCGACGATTTGCCGGCGCCGCCCGTGCCGGTAATGCCGAGCACCGGCGTCTTGACGCCGGCAGCCAGTTCGTGCACTTTTTCGAAATCGCTTTTTCGCTCTTCGTAGAAATTCTCTGCTGCAGATATCAGCCGTGCGATGGCATTCACATTCTTTTCTTTTAGATTGCTGACCTCGCCGTTCAGACCGAGACCTATGGGGAAATCGCACTTCTCCAGCATGTCATTGATCATACCCTGCAGGCCCATGGTGCGGCCGTCATCCGGTGAGTAGATGCGCGCGATGCCATAGCGATGCAGCTCTTCCATTTCCCCGGGCAGAATCACGCCGCCGCCGCCGCCGAAAATCTTGATGTGCCCGGCGTTGCGCTCCCGCAGGAGATCGTACATGTACTTGAAATATTCGATGTGCCCACCCTGATACGAGGTCATGGCAATCGCCTGCACATCTTCCTGAATCGCACAGTTCACCACTTCCTCGACGCTACGGTCGTGGCCGAGATGAATCACCTCCACGCCACACGACTGAATGATGCGGCGCATGATATTGATGGCGGCATCGTGGCCATCGAACAACGACGCTGCTGTTACGATTCTGATTTTATGTTTCGGATGATAAGGTTTTATTTTGTTCATCTGTCTTCCTTGTGATGGATGTTTCGTTTGCTAGCCGAAGCCTCCGTCTTGCCTACAACCTATCCCGCTCATCTGGCGGCACATCAGGTACCTTGGATAAGACCCTCTCAAATTTCTCCCGGCTTCCCCGTTTGGCTCGTTCGTCCAAGTATTCTTGCGTTAGCAAAGCAGCGATCTTTTCCGCCAATGCTGAATTAATAAATTGGTTGATAGAAACATTGTCTCTTTTTGCAATTTCACGAACTTTTTTGTGCAACGACTCAGGGACTCGAAGACTTATTGTACTCATCTCAATGCTCCAAGCTTGTCAAGAAATGCTTTCGGTGAAAACGCGCTAACTCCAAATTGCTCAACTCCCACAAAATCTTTCATCAGGTTCTACGACTTAAGAGACCCTCATAATTCTCAGCCGTCCCTAAACACCCGCAACAACTCCCGTGCCGCATAGCCCGCGGGCATCTCTTTACTAACGACAGCTTTTTCAAGATCAGCCAAACGCGATTTGACGCCAGAGTGTTGCATAAACATGTGCTTGAGATTTTCCTCAATTAACTCATGCAGCCAGGCCTTCGCTTGTTCCCGACGCCGGGAGGCAAATTCGCAGCTTTCGCTCGTATTCTGCCGAAAGTCCATCATCGTTTGCCACAATTCTTCGATACCGTCCCCAGTCAACGCAGAACACGCGCCAACCAGAGGCTGCCAACCCGGCGTTGCTGGCTGGATGAAGTGCAGCGCAGCACGCAAGTCCCTTTTGGCTGCTTCCGCATTTTTCTTGTTATCGCCATCTGCTTTGGTAATAAAAATGGCGTCTGCCAGCTCCATCACGCCTTTTTTTATGCCCTGTAGCTCATCGCCGCCTCCGGTGATTTGCAAGAGCAGAAAGAAATCTACCATTGAACGGACAGCAATTTCACTCTGGCCCACGCCCACAGTTTCCACGATGATGACATCATAGCCTGCCGCCT
>CAZVSL010000884.1:0-2013 GCA_964629935.1 uncultured Calditrichaceae bacterium
AAAATGGCCGCTTTTAATCCGCCCGCCCCTGGCCGCCTTTGAGTGCCCCTTGACAATGCTCTCCTTCATCACGCCCCAGCGTTTCTATCTCTATCGTCCTGCCACCGACATGCGCAAGAGTTTTGACGGGCTGTGCGGTATCGTCAGTACTGCGATGGCACGCGACCCACTCTCAGGCGACGTCTATGTTTTTCTCAACCGCCGGCGCGACCGCATCAAACTCCTGGTGTGGCAGCACGGCGGTTTCTGGATTTTCTACAAACGCCTGGAAAGTGGCTCCTTCCAACTGCCGCCGAACTCGGGTCAGGACGACACGTTGATTTTGCCTTACGCTGATTTGATGATGCTTATCGAAGGCATCGACCTGGCGTCGGTCAAACGCCGAAAAAGATATGAAATTTCTCAAAAAAGTACTGGCATAGATCTCTGAAATTGCTTATCTTAACCCCATGCAAAACATGGGAGAAGCACCGGCGACTTACGAAGCGCTCCTGACCGCTTACCAAGCACAACAAACTCAGATTCTTCTTCTCACCGAAGAACTAAACCGGCTCAAGCGCCTCATCGCCGGTTCCAAACGCGAGCGGTTTGCCCCGATTGAAAATGGCTCGCAAATCGCCCTCGGATTAATACCGGAGGCGGATGAGAGCCCAGGTGTCATTCAAACCGAAGAAGTCACCTACACCCGCCATAAGCCAAAGCCGAAACATACGCCACACGGGCGGAATCCGCTCCCTTCCCATCTGCCACGCAAGGAAATTATCATCGAGCCGGAGCAAGATACCACCGGCATGAATCGCATCGGCGAAGAAGTCACCGAAGAGCTCGAGTATAAGCCCGGAACCCTATATGTCAACCGCTACGTGCGACCAAAGTACGCACGGCAGAATGGGGATGGTGTGCTTATCGGCATGCTTCCTGTGCGCCCGGTCGAAAAAGGAAAGTTCGGACCTGGTTTTCTGGCCAATCTCGCCATCAGTAAGTATGTCGACCATATGCCGCTGTATCGCCAGCGTAAACAGTTATTACGTCAAAAAGTGAATCTGCCTGCCTCGACTCTTGGTGATGCGATTAGCTCGACCTGTGAACTTCTGATGCCGCTTTACGAACTCCAACGGGAGATAGTTTTGCAGGCGAATTACCTGATGGCCGATGAAACCGGTATCCGAGTACAAGATTCGCAGACAAAGGGCAAATGTCATCACGGCTACTTTTGGGTTTACTATGACCCGCTCGAACCCATCGCCTTTTTCGACTATCGCGAAACCCGAGCCCGAGCCGGACCCGAAGAAATGCTGGCTGATTTTTCCGGATACCTACAAACCGACGGATACCAGGGCTATGATGAGTTCGGCGCACGGGACTCGATTATCCACCTGGCCTGTTTTGCCCATGCCCGCAGGTATTTCACCGACGCCCTGCCCAATGATGCAGCCCGCGCTGAGTGGATGCTGCTGCGCATTCAGAAACTCTATGATGTCGAGCGTCAGGCCCGCGAGTCGGTCTATACGCACGAGCAGCGGTATCAGTTACGTCAAGCAGAAGCATTGCCAGTGCTCTCTGAGATGCAAGAGTGGCTCGATAGCCATCGTCACAAGGTGATGCCAAAAAGTGCTATCGGCAAGGCGGTTGCCTACATGTTGAAGTATTGGCAGCGATTGAATGTCTATACCACCAACGGCATGTTGGAAATCGATAATAACCTGATAGAGAACGCCATTCGTCCGGTAGCTCTGGGACGCCGAAACTACCTCTTCGCTGGTTCCCATGACGGCGCCCACCGGGCGGCACTCATCTATTCGCTGGTGATTACCGCACAGCTTCATAGTCATGAGCCGTTCGAGTATTTGCGTGATGTCATCATTCGCTTGCCGGAGCATCCACATAAACAGCTCTCTGAGCTCCTACCCCAAAATTGGCGCTCGACTGAAGTAAAAGAACAGAATCCCCCAGTATAGCTGAATCTAACATAATCTCCCAGTCGGCGAAAGATGGGGTTCACCGGCTGGATAC
>CAZVSL010000885.1:0-2011 GCA_964629935.1 uncultured Calditrichaceae bacterium
GCCAGCGGCGTCTACGTCTACCGGATTCAGGCCGGCGATTTTGCAGAAACGCGCAAACTCATGCTGTTGAAATAGACTGCCAGTAAGGATTTTTATTGTTCCGGAGAGATAGCTTTCGTATTATTCGGCACGGCGTTTACTTCTATCAACTTGAAATCAGGTCACAAGGCAAAGGGATATCGCGTTTGGTAAACAAGATGACGCTGTTGAAATAGCAGTCATATTGAGGCAGCCAGGTTCGCTGAGCAGAGGGCCCCGGCTGCTTGCTCATATCAACTCATTTGTGCAAGCTCAAAGAATACGGAGACGCTCAGATGCAGAAGTCCATCCTTTCGCTATGCCTGTTTCTGTTGATGACGGAAGTTGTTTATGCGCAGGTGCAGGCACCGGATTTTGTTGTCAATGAGCCGGCCAAAAACCTCAAGGGTCTGGGCCGCCCGGATATCACCGCGCATACCGACGGCACGTTTGCCATGGCCTGGCAGGATTACAATGATTATTCCATGCCGGTGGCGGAGCAGCCGCGGGCGGCCGTGCAGATTTTTTCGGCCTCGGTGCAAGCCATCGGCCCACTCAACCTATTTCGTGGTGAAAGCCGGTCCTTGTCCATTTGGACCTCGGACTATGTCTGGGCAGACACTCGCACCGGGCTTGCCGGCGACATTTTCAGCCAGCGCTTTGACGCCTCCGGTCAACCGCTCGGCGGCAATCTCCACATCAGCGCCGGCGAGGGTGAAATCTACGATTCGACTCTTGTCGACGGTTCGAATTAGGTCAAGTACAACCTGACCTGCTTTGCCTTGAAATTCGTGTTGGATAAAGGCCCCTGGCGCCTTGCGCTTACCCGATTAGCAAATTGCTCGTTCGTGGCTTATGCACTGTAATCAACGTGGAAAGATTAGTCCTTTGGACGATTATTGATCTGCTGCACGGGTCAATATCTCGGCAGCCCATTGATTGATACTCTTGCCATTGACTTCAGCAGCTCTGGCCACCGCCGCGTGGACTTCCGGGGCAACTCGTAACATCAGTTTTCCAGAATAGGGTTTCTGGGCAGGACGTTTCAGTTTCTCACAAGTAGCAAGATAGTCATCAACTGCTTCTTCAAAAGCAGCACGCAACTCCGACACGGAGTTGCCGTGAAAACCCACAATATCGTTGATACCTGCAATATGACCCACAAAGCACCCGTCTTCCTCGCTATACTCGATTCGGGCAGCATACCCTTTGTACGTCATTGTTTTCATGGCTTAATTCCCAGTTGTTCCAAAAATCGTCTTGCATCACGCGCCTGGTAAGGCCTGGCTTCTTTGCGTGGATGAGGTCGATGAAAAGTTGAAATGATATCATTCAATTCAAACCGCACCCTTGAACCTCTTCCTTCAATGACCCGAGCACCAAGAGCAACAAAAAGAGCCTCAATTTGTCTCCATTCCAGGTTAGAAGGAACAGGCGTTTTAAAAATAGCCGCCAGGGTCTCTTGATGCCGTTTGTTCATTGCGTAACATGATAGCAAAATACGCTATCATAAGCAACCACTTTTTGATATCAATGCACTGCTGTATCTGGGACTTTCGACTCGAGTATGACAACCGACGGTGATGATGAATCTCCATCCTCTTGATTGCTCGATATGCTCTACCGCGCAAACGACATTTCTCAGTGGTGCAAGGGTTTTATGGCACCTCACCTGCGAATGACATTGATTTGTCTGCTTTAATCTCTCCTATTATTTTCGCCATATCTGGATGTAGAGGTTGCTGTTTTATCGGGAGACCTTCGATCAGTTCTATTCTTTCATCTGCGATTACATTTCCTTGTTCTCGGAGAGAGACGTAATAGAGTTCGATAATACTGACTACCGAAAGGAATAACTGAATTTTGGCTTCGATAGCATCAAGAAGCAGTTTTTCCACATCTTCAACGCCCGCTTCGTTCTCAATAAAAGTCAGTAACGCGGATGTGTCCAGAATGTAGGTCTTCATTTAAGTTTGTCTTTCTGCCTTTCCTC
>CAZVSL010000886.1:0-2008 GCA_964629935.1 uncultured Calditrichaceae bacterium
GCAGATGGTTTCTAATGAAAATGGCAAATACGTTCAGAAGAACCACGATGAGCAACAACAGCAATGTTGTGGAATAGACCATGGGAATCGCAGCTTCGACGTTTGGCGACTGGAAACCGACATCGTAAATATGAAATCCGAGGTGCATGAACTTGCGCTCAAGGTGCAGAAACGGAAAGTGGTCATCGAGGGGCAGCGAAGGCGCCAGCTTCACCACTCCCGTGATCATCAACGGCGCCACCTCTCCTGCTGCTCGTGCGATGGCCAGGATCAGCCCGGTCATGATTCCCGGCATAGCGTTGGGGATAACGATGCGCCACAACGTCTCGAATTTGGTGGCAGCGAGCGCCAGAGAGCCTTCCCGAATCTCGCGCGGTACGGCAGCAAGGCCTTCTTCAGTCGCTACGATAACGACGGGCACCGTGAGCAACGCTAAAGTCAACGAGGCCCAGAGTATGCCGCCCGTGCCGTAAGTCGGGGTGGGCAATGCCTCCGTATAGAAGAGCTGATCGATGGTGCCGCCTATGGCATAGATAAAAAAGCCCAGTCCAAACACGCCATAGACAATCGATGGCACACCTGCTAAGTTGTTGACTGCTATCCGGATAGCCCGGACCCAGAAACCCTGCCGCGCATATTCGCGCAGATAAATAGCTGCCAAAACCCCGAGCGGAACGACCGCTATGCTCATGATGAAAACCAACATCACCGTGCCGAAGATGGCCGGGAAAATCCCGCCTTCGGTGTTGGACTCACGCGGCTCGTCGCTGATAAATTCCCACACCTTGCCGGCATACGCACCTGATTTCGCCATGACGCCCATCTGGTTCGGCCGCAAAGCCCTGACGATGTCGAAGACCTGGATGTCTTTTTGGCGGCCATCCACCGACGCCATCGCCAAAACGACTCTGCGGGATTCATCATACAACTGTTGCAATTCTTCTTCTATTGTAGCATAACGCGCTTCAAGAGCAGCAATGCGGTCGCGTTTTTCGCGTAGTCTGCTTTGAACCGCAGAAGTAGTGGTATCTGTGGCCGTCATTTTGATTTCACGAATGTCCAGCCGCAGAGATTCAAGCTCGTAGTTGATGTCCCCGATCACATCTTTTTCGATCTCATCAATCTTGCTGTGAAGCCCTTCCATCTCATCGAGATGTGCATGAAGCCCGTGCCAGATTTGTGCCATCTCATCCGCCACGACCTCGCCATCAACTTTCAGAGATTGTGCATATCCGTAGAAATTACCCCATTCAAGCCTTTCCAGCACGACAGCATCATCCGGTCTGCTGCGGGAAACGATTTCATCTTCGTCTACCCATTTGAAGTCAAGAGAGTACAGATCGCGGTTGCCGATCTTCAGGCGTAAACGGTATTTTGCTTGATTTGCAGCATCAGGATCCGGAATCTGCTCACGATTCCACACCTCGCCCAGCACTTTATCTCCGTCGCTTAGCTGAAACTCCACAACGTCCGGAGGCCAAAACTGACGCAAGCCGTTGAATAGAATAAGGATGATGAGTCCCGTTATCATCAAAAGGCTGATGGCCAGGGCGCCGCCGGTAAGCCAGACAAAAGGTGTTCCGCTTTTCCAAAATTTCTGCATACTATAATTTCTGGTATTTTTCCCGCAGGCGCTGGCGTACCAGCTCTGCCAGGGTGTTTACTACAAATGTCAGAATAAACAGGAGCATGGCTGACAAGAATAGGACCCGATACAGCGTTCCGCCCAATGGCGCCTCCGGAATCTCCACAGCAATGTTGGCAGACAACGTCCGGAAGCCGTTGAATATGTTCCAGTCCATGATCGGTGTATTGCCGGTTGCCATGAGCACGATCATGGTTTCGCCCACAGCTCTGCCTAAACCAATCATGACCGCAGAGAAAATCCCTGCCGCGGCGGTGGGCAACACGACACGTAACGCCGTTTGCCAGCGCGTGGCGCCCAGCGCCAGCGAGCCTGATATCATGTTCTGTGGAACATTTGACAGCGCATCCTCAGAAATCGTAT
>CAZVSL010000887.1:0-1993 GCA_964629935.1 uncultured Calditrichaceae bacterium
TCAATTCTCGAGGTCGAAAGCCGGGCCGGCGACCGGGAGCGGCTGCGCGTTCAGGGCTCGCTCAACCTCACTGATGTCAGCGGCATCGTGGAAGGCCCGTTCATCACAGACAAAGCCGGTTTCCTGTTCTCCGTGCGCCGGACGTATTACGACCTGCTCATCAATCAGTTTGCTAAGGAAAAGGATTCAGCCTATCCCTTCTTTCAGGAATTCACCGGGCGTTTGAGCTTTGACCCGGGCAATCAGGACAAACTGTTGCTGGGCTACAGCCGAAGCAGCGAGGGCGCCAGCCTCATCAACGAGCTCTCTGATGAGCTGGGATTGGAAGAGGATGCCAGTTCTGACGTAATCAGTCTCACCTGGCGCCGCATGGTCGACGACAAATGGCGTTTCAACACAATGCTATCTTATTATCACGACAACACAAGCTACCGTGCTTTCGAACCAGACTCCACGCGACAAAACGAGCGCGAATTCGAATCATTAAGATCTGAAGAAAAACGCTTCACCATAAAACATGATACCCGTCTCAAGACCGGAGCAGAAACCTGGTTGACCGGGGGCATATCTATCGACTTCATTTGGGCAAAACTAGGTTTTAGGTCAGGAGACATCGGTTTGCTCTACGCCAGAACGGAGTCTCCGAACAAAGTCAATTTCGATCGCGGTTACAGAAACTACGCCACCTATCTCGAGGCTTCCAGCAAAGCCACAGAGCGGCTGCATCTGAGAGTCGGCGCACGCTACAATTATGCCACCTTGATTGACGAAGGCGAGCTCAGCCCGCGCCTGAGCATGTGGTACGAACTCGATGAACGCACCAAACTCGAAGGATCGTGGGGCATTTTCTACCAGTATCCCAACCCCATGAGCTTGTACTCCCGCAACATCCCCGTCGACCTGAGCAGGAATCCCGAAGTGCTGTCGGCGGAACGGGCGACGCATCAGATGATCGGGTTGGAGCGTAGCCTGGCCGCCGATTACTCCGCGCGAGCGCAGTTTTACTACAAAGAGATCGACCGGCTGCTCCTGCCACAAAACGATGTCGATTTGACACCGCGCAATGACGGCCGCGGCCTGGCGTACGGTCTGGAGTTTATTCTACAGAAGAAACCGAAAGCCGGCGCCCGGCTGAGCGGCTTGCTCAGCTACGCCTTCGGCAATGCAAGATTTCGCTCCGAAAGCGACGGCGCCGACGAATGGACCAGATTCAAGTATGACCGCCGGCATGCCGTTACCCTGCTCGGCAATCTGCGCCTGTTTGGAAACTGGAACCTGAGCACGCTTGCGCAGTTGGCAACAGGTTTGCCTTACACCGATGTCACGGGTATACAACTCAGATACAGCGGCTTTTTTGCACGCTGGGAGTTTGAACGCGGCGCGCGCTTTGGCGCAGAACTACCCCTGTTCAAAAAGGTGGATGTCAGGCTGAGCTATCGTCCGCACGGCAGAAGCAATTTCGAATTCTACCTGGACATCATCAACCTCACCGATGAAAGAAATATATATGAGATTACCTGGGAAAAACACAGGTCTCCCGAAAACGACCGCGAGGAAGCAGTCAAGCGCAACATCTTCATGCTGCCGAGAATTCCATCCTTTGGTCTTAGCTTTCGGCTGTAAGCCCGCCCGCCCGAAATAAAATCTGACAGTTTATTGTATACCCAAGTACGAAAATCCTTGTCTCGCAAACAGATTTGTCTAAATTGAGAAATGTTCAGTCGGTCTTTCGCTACCTCCCGAAAGTGTCGTACTGAAGTTCACAACCCGTGCAGCTATTTCAATCCATTCTCACTGACCCGGGATTTTTCATTCTCCACGTCTGACCAGGCAGACGGAAGTGGCTAAAAGGACGCACTGAGAGCTTTCGATGTGCGCAGTATCAGAATTCGATGTTCGGACTCAAGCACTTTTTGATTATCCCAGCATGTAGCCTTCTGTTGCCGGCTTGCGATCTCAAATTTCAGGAAGCGCAAACCAGGGTTTTCAGCGA
>CAZVSL010000888.1:0-1993 GCA_964629935.1 uncultured Calditrichaceae bacterium
GACCTTCAAGCCAAACGAGGTAAAGCTAATCGTGGATGTGGATCCGATTTCGATGATGTAGCTACCGAGTGGATGCTCCGCCTGTTTCAGGCGCCGCCGGCAGCTTGATTCTTCTTTTCATTATATTTCACAATCATATCGACGACCCGCGCATAGCTGCGTTTGCCCTCCTTGACCTGATTGGCTTTCAAATAAAGATCGTAGCTTTTATCTGAAATATTCGAGACAAATCCGATATGACTCTTCCAGCGTTCGCGCACGGCGGCGAGATCTAATTTCACACCTTCTTGTATCATTTGCACATATTGCCTGCGTTTCTCCTCATTCTGGTGCAGGCCCTGTAAGAAATAGCCCAGAACATTGAAGTATCCGCTGTACTGAACCAGCGGATCGGAAGCGTTTAGACAAACAAGATAAGCCAGAAAGTTACACTCGGCTTCGTTCGTATAACCCATCTGGTGCGCCTTTTCATGTGCTATAACAAAGGGCAGCTCGATGATAAGCAAGTCGCTGTTGAAATGAACCTCATGAAAGAAGGGACTAAACCAGCCGCTCGTGGTCGTCTTGTTCAGAAGCCAATTACCCACAAAGCTTTTCAATAGCTTGGACCCCGGTACGCGCGGCAGCCCCAGATCTTGCAATACTTCGGCGTAAGACTTTTCTATGATTTGATTTATTTCAGAAACTTCTCTGATGGAATAGGCAGGGTTCAATTCATTCGCATTCTGAATTACTTCCACACAGGTGGAATCGAAGGCGTCAAGCTTCAGGGCAACGCGGTCGAGGTCCAGGGTGGATGTCAGGGGCACGCGCAGATAGTTCAGGCCCCATGAAAGGTAGAACCACATGAGCAGAAAAGAGGCGGCCGTGGCAACATTCAGCAAGAGACTGGCAACAGTCATCTTGCCACGGAATAGACGTTTTATCAGCAATGGTACACCAATGAGGGCAAGAAACCAGAGCGCCAGCTCTGATAAAGATATGGGAAACTGGTTCGTGAGTCCGGAGACAAAAAGAGTGAGTATCGGATAAATTCCCCTGGAGTAGTACTTCTCCACAAATGTCGGGTATTGCGCCAGCAACTGCATAAGCAATAAGAATGTGAGCCCAATACCGATGACGCCGGTTCGTATTTTATTCTTTTGTTGCATTCGTTTCGCTTTTAGGCAAGGCCAAGTTCAGGGGCAACGCTTTGCATGGCTTTGATGACATTGTCGATGTGCTCGTCCAGAGACAAGTCCAGCATTTCGGCGCCCTTCCGGATGTCTTCGCGGTTGACGTTGGCTGCGAAGGCCTTTGACTTCATTTTTTTCTTCACTGACTTAACTTTAACATCCATGACGCTCCCCGAAGGACGGACCAGAGCCACGGCCGTGATGAATCCGGTCAACTCGTCGACGGCGTACAGGGATTTTTCCATGTCGGTTTCGGGTGCTACACCACTGTACTCAGCATGCGACAAAATCGCACGCGTGATTTCTTCGGGATAGCCTTTTTCCTGCAATATTTTTACGCCCACGAAGGGATGCTCTTCTTTTGATGGATGTTGTTCATAATCAAAGTCATGCAGCAGGCCAACGATGCCCCATTTCTCCTCGTCGGCGCCGAACTTGCGCGCGTAAAACCGCATGGCAGCTTCCACTGCCAACATGTGCTTGCGCAAATTCTCTGACTTTGTGTGCTCCGTCATCAGGTTCCATGCTTCTTGACGCGTCATGTCATCTCCTTTCTAAGCATTCAATTCCTGATTCACCAGATTAAATGCAGCGCGTTTGGCAGAAGGTCAAAACGGGCTGGCAGTGCACCCACCAGCTCACCGTCTGCCTCGATGAACTGCGGCTCGGGCGAGCTCAATACGACCTGTTTTGCGCGATAGATTTTTACTTTTGGATGTACGGCCAACGTGCCGGTGTACAATCGGCGCACGTTGGCCAGCACCTCGCGCCTGGAGACATCCCCGATGATGATGACATCGAACCAGCCATCATCAAGA
>CAZVSL010000889.1:0-1989 GCA_964629935.1 uncultured Calditrichaceae bacterium
GCCCACGAACGATAGCCATTACTTCCTCCGGCATCGGCGGTAATAAAAAGACTGTAGGCTGTAGCCCAACTCATGAAGATATCTTCCTACTGTTGTAGAACTGATTTTCCAACCCTCCTTTGTAAGCGCTGCTGCCAATTTTGCCCTGCTTTTACACGTCCAGCGAAGTGCAGACATGGGGTCGCCTCGTGTTATCGGATCAACCAATTGCTCAAGCGCCTGCATAATTCCCGGTTGCGACTTTTCAAGACTCCGGCGGCCACCACCAGCTTTACGTAGCCGGGTATTTATTTCAATACCATTTTCAATCTCATGCCGCCCTTTTCGTATCGTTTTTCGGTCAATACCTGTGGCCCGGGAAACTAAGGCATCTCCACCATAACCAATTGCGCGTGATTCGGTCGCTGCCCATAAACGCCGACCGCGCTCAGTCAGTTCTGTGCCTATAGTTGCATATTTTTCTACAATTATTGCTTCTAAAGTGGTGTCGATTGTCATACCGAAACTTAACTTAGTTAGAATCACGGAACTGGCGACACCTCTGGAGACATCCGAGCAATTTCTACCGAAGAAACCCGGATTTCATATCGCCATTCACACGAAAAACCCCTTGCTGTGGGAGAAAACGATAATCTCAATGGATGATGACGTGATCGAGACAAACGACAGAAGAGTCACCCTTGTCACCAGGGATAGACTATTTGCTGAGTTTGAAGTTACGACACACCTCGATAATGGCTCTCATATTCTGACGGTGACCGCCGTGGATTCGCTCGGGCTCAAAGGCCAGGACAGAGTGAGTTTCTCTATAAAGGAAAAAGAGTTTCGTTTCGAAAATGTCCTCAATTATCCAAATCCCATGTCACAAAATACGTTTTTCACATACGAATTATCCCAACCAGCCAATGTCGTCATCAAGATATACACCATAGCAGGGAGGTTGATTCACGTGATAGAGGACTACTCGATGAAGCCATTCAATGCCATTGAATGGGATGGTTATGACCGGGATGGCGACCGGGTTGCAAACGGGGTCTACTTCTATAAAATCGTGGCAAACAACGGCAATGTATCCCGCGAGTTTATCGGGCGATTGGCAAAAGTGGAATAGGGGAAGTCTTACGCAACATGAATGAAGGTAGAAGGAGAATATCCTACCAGGATTGTTTGCAGAATCTTTTTGCTTCAATGATGTTGTTTTCTCCCGAGGTGTTATCCCTTCTCAAGTCCCAGTCTATTTCTCTATTAGTCGCTGTTCTTTCTGTCATTACGCTAAGCTTTTGCTTTCTATGTATTTCCGGGCTGAGACGCCAATGGTTGCTGCCCGCTATCGCCCTGTCTCTGGTACACTCGGGATTCTTCCTGGAAACCGGCAGAACGATGAATTATCAGATATTCTCTTCATTGTATTCTTCTAACGTTGGCGAGCTGGCGGAGCTATTGACTTCTCCTTTGATATTAAAATGGACGGTGAGCTTTCCGGCTGTTCTTGTCCTGACTCTCCTCGGCATCAGACGAATACATGCCCGGCACAGAAGAAGCGGCAGGACAAGCGTCGGAATAGCAGGTATTGTGTTTTTGGGCATATCGGGAATTACAGGGCTATATGTCTCTTCCTTTGCAGGAGTACACTGGCAAAGCGTTTATCCGTTTAGCGTAATATACTATTATGATAAGTATCAAGATGAGGTCTTAGCATTCAAAAAGGAGTACAAACAGCAGCATGGTGAGTTTACGGGCGCCGTCAATACGGATAAGTCGGCTAAGATAATCGTGCTCGTCATTGGCGAGTCAGCAAGGAAGGCCTCAATGTCACTATATGGCTACGAGAGACAGACGACACCGGAGTTGCAAGCGTATCAGCGCCTCAAGCCGAGCCAATTCGTCGCGTTTCAGAAGGCCGTATCAAGCTCTGCCTTCACAAGGGTTTCGGCGAGTGAGAGCAAGCATCCGGCAGAGCAAGCCCTGGATGCAGTCGGTCTGTCTGAC
>CAZVSL010000890.1:0-1988 GCA_964629935.1 uncultured Calditrichaceae bacterium
GTGCCCTACACTGGTATCGGACTCACGTATGGCAGAGCCTGGCGCAATTTTTCGAACGGTTATAAGAATGTTGTCGTAGCTCTCAGTCCAATTTTCCTGCTCATGATGATTGGCGTGGCCCTGGCGGGCATTACCAAAAGAAAGAGACGCAAACTGTAAGTGGCCGATGCTCGATAATAGAGTGATCTTCTTGGGTCTGATGTTGTTGATATGGGGCGGGTTGGCCTCCCCATCGTATTTAAGTGAGAGTATACAATACGATGCGCCCCCCGTCTATGTATTCTTTACTTGTGACGTTGAGACGCTCTCTGATGGTACGCCCGAACGGGATATATGGGGTAAAATAGGCGACCAATATCATGGCATAACCAGGATGATGGATATCTTCGATGAACATCAGGCTAAGCTGACTTTCTTTGTGAATGTTTACGAAGTTGGGAAATTCGGACACCAGGCCATACGGGATATTTGTGAAACGATAGTTGAAAGAGGACACGATATCCAATTGCATACCCATCCAGCGTCCTTGTTTGAAGGTTATGCCACGATGCAAGCGGCGGACTATGAGATGCAAAAAAAAATCCTCACGGACGGAAAGAGGTTATTGAGTGAGTTTACCGGCCAACAAATCATCGCTCATCGAGCGGGAGGGTACTCGGCAAATTATAACACCCTATTGGCGCTCAAAGAGGCAGAATTCCATCTTGACAGCTCCTTGAATCACGCCTGGCCCTCGTGTGGACTGAATAAGCCGCCGTTGACGATCAACAAGGCTAAAGAAGTCCATGGCTTAATTGAGGTGCCTGTGACGGTCTATTATGAAATCAAATTTGACACCTTAAAAAGGCTGAGGTTTGTGGACATCGAGTCTTCTTCACTCGACGAGTTTAAGAAGGTTCTTGATTCGGCCATTGCGCATCGTATACCCACTGTAGTTGTCATGATGCACAGTTTTAGTTTCACCCGCTTTGGTGAGGCAAGTCTAAGAGTTGAGGAAAAGTTGTCTTCGCTCTTACAGTATGTCGGTGCTCATGAGCGCTTGCAGGCAATCACCTTCAGCGACTTCTATCGCATCTATCGTGACAATCCAGACACATTGGAAGGAAATGATTTCATCCCCACTACAGGCATACTGCTGACCTATATGCGTGCCTGGCAACGGCTTGACGAGGGTGGTAAGAATATTGTCTTTGCTTTTTCTCCAGTCATGCTTTTGATCCTGCCAATCGCTGCTTTCGTGGTTTTAAGATTTAGATCCCGACAGAGGATTTCGTGTCGGTGACAGGAACCAGCAAAATCAAAGTAGCCTTCTTGATTCAAGGTCTGCAAATAGGCGGCCTTGAACGCGTGGTTGCTGATCTGGCCATTCAACTGGATCGGAATAAATTCATTCCGCTGGTGATATGTTATGATTCTGTCGGAGAATTCGAAAATATCTTGCTTGAGAATGGGATACAAGTTTTGTACCTGCCACGACGTCCGGGGGTTGATTACGCGTACGTTATAAAACTGGCAAAGCTTCTTAAAGCAGAGCGCGTGCAAATCTTAAACGCCCACAATGAAACCGCGCTTTTCTATGGAACGTTGGCTGCAAGGCTTGCCCGCGTGAGCAAAGTCATCTATACGGAACATGATGGCAGCTACCCCAAAAGCAGCGGTCACAATCTACTCAACAAGATGCTGCTCAGGTGGAATCACCACGTCATCACTGTTGCTGAGTATCTAAAACAACATCTGGTTCAGTCTCAAAAAATCAATGCCGGAAAAATTTCTACCATTCACAATGGCATTTGTTGGGATACCGATGGCGTCAGAAGCAAGCCGTCGCAGGCGCTGGACTTACCGCTCCGTGGTGCTTTTCCCATACTTGGGATTGTCGCGCGCCTGGACCCGATTAAGAATCATCTCTTGCTTTTCCAGGCAGTGCGAGGACTCGTAAGCAAACTACCCAAACTCAGACTGCTCGTAGTGGGCGATGGTCCAGAGCA
>CAZVSL010000891.1:0-1987 GCA_964629935.1 uncultured Calditrichaceae bacterium
TAGACCTGCGCCTGATGCGCTACGGGCACCGCTTCGGTCTGATTCCGGATGAAGATTTTGCCAGCTTGGAGCAAAAGCAGGATCGTATTAACCAGAGCCTGACAGAACTCAAACGCGCGAAAGCAGCGCCGGATGAGATCAATCCCATCCTGGAAAAAGCCGGTTCTTCACCCATTTCAGAAAAAGAGTCGCTCTATCAATTGCTCAAACGGCCGGAATTGAAATTGGAACATTTGCACGGTTTCACCCGGCTAGACTTGCTGAACAGCACAGAACCCGAATGGCAAGCTGTTGGCATGCACGTGGATATCGAAATCAAATATGAGGGCTTCATCCGGCGCCAGAATGATGCCGCTGAGAGATTGCGAAAACTAGATGCCAAGCGTATTCCCAGGGAGTTTGATTTCCATGCCATCCATGCCCTGTCAACCGAGGCGCGCGAGAAGCTAAGCCAGATTCAGCCTCAGACGATAGGTCAGGCCACACGCATCTCCGGAGTGTCTCCGGCGGACGTCTCGATTTTGTTGGTGCACTTGAGTCGCTCGACGAGTGCGACAGAGAATGCGAAGAACTCGGGGGCAGTCCGAGAAGTCAAGAAAGATTAGGGGATGTCACGCTGAGCCCTTCGACAAGGCCCATCAGCAGGGCCGTACAACACCGTCATCCCGAGCGAAGTCGAGGGATGAGGCGCCCCTCGACTTCGCTTGAGGGGATTTTAGGCAAACCCAGAGTTTAAATTTTCAGCATTCAGGATTAGAATGTTTCACGTGAAACATCAAATTGAAATGACCACTATCAAACCTGCAGGCATAGCGAAGCGTTTCAGACAGGAAGACATCCCATTGACGGCGCGGCAGGCAGAGCAGTTTGCGCTGTATCACGCTGAAATTCTGAGATGGAATCCGAAGGCGAATCTTATCTCTAAAAACGACGAACTCCGCATTCTGGAGCGCCACTTTCTGGAATCTGCTGTCCTGTCGCGTCTGGATTCTGTTGCACAGATTCTTCAGCATGAAGACGAAGAGAAGCATGATTCCGGACTATCATCTCATCAACCTGTGGTTATGGACCTCGGTACCGGCGGCGGCTTCCCGGGCGTGCCAATCAAGATCCTCTGTCCTGACTTGAAGATGACACTGATCGATTCCAAAAGATGGAAGGCCTTATTCCTGAAAGACCTCATAAAAAAGCTGAACCTTACTGAAACCGAGGTGATGTGCGAGCGCGTCGAACAACTGCAATTGCAGAGGCAGTACCGCCAGCATTATCGGCTCATCATCTGTCGCGCCGTCGCACCTCTGGTCAAGCTGTACAAATGGGCTAAGCCCCTTCTGCTCGAAAACGGCGAACTGATCGCGGTAAAGGGGTCAAATCTAAAAGAAGAGCTTGGTGATTTTCGTAAGAAGAATCCGTTCGCAGAAATGCGGATCGATCCCTTTCCAGGATCCTGGCCCGAATGTGGTAAACTCAAGATTGTGACCATAAACCGGGGAAGCAATCGGCAATAGTAGCACTCAGGAGCTGCTACCAAGACTATTGAAGGCTATCGGTTTGAACAAACAAAAGCAGATCCATAATCCTGGCATCTCTAAGCACAACTGTGACTATCTCATGACACCAGTTCAAATCAATTTACGGAATTCAGAAGATACAGATTTAATTCGACCATGCCTGACCTTGCACAAAACCTAATCAAACAGGCGACAGCCACGCCTTCTTTCGAGAAGGCGCGTACACTTTTGCAGAGCGCCGATATCGTTCACGTCAAGCGGGCCATTGGCGCCTTGAAATCCATCTTGCTGGCGGACCTGTTCTTAAGAGAGAACTGCCAAATCGTTTTCCTGACTTCAGATTCTGAGGCTTCAGAGGAGATACGGGAAGAGGCGGAACAGCTCATCGGCGAAGAAGCGGTGTCCTATTTCCCAACGGCTGGTTTTCTCGGAGCGGGCTTTGACCACTATAACCATGAATCGCTAGGCGCCCGGCT
>CAZVSL010000892.1:0-1983 GCA_964629935.1 uncultured Calditrichaceae bacterium
ACCCTTGATGATGAGCGCCAGTGGAATCGCGGTGGCAAACAAGCGTACGCCATCGGCCAGAAGCCGCGTGATCATGAATGTCACGCTGGCAGTTTTGCGCATGCTTTTGCCGAACCTGTCGCCGAGAAAATGGTAGGCCGTGGTCATCTCGCCTTTGTAATAGGCAGGAATCATGAGCGCGGCGACGACCAGCCTGCCCACAACATAACCAAACACGATCTGAATGAACGTCATATCGCTCTGATAAGACACAGCCGGAATGCTGATAAACGTCAGCACGCTGGTTTCAGTCGCGACAATGCTGAACGTAACGGCGTACCAGGGAATCTGGCGGCCGCCGAGAAAGTAGTCGGTCGTGTTCTTCTGATTGCGCCCAATCCAGGCGCCGACGCCGGTCGAGGCCAGCATGTAGACTGCAACGATGAACAGGTCAATTGTGGTGAATCCCATCCTGCTGTCTTTCTACACTGAAGTGAAGTGCCGACTGCCATGCTCAACGAGAGTTGGACGATATCTCGAAACATGGTTCGCCATCATCCATCTGTTTGCTTTCGGGTTTATCATGAAGCCCCACACGGTACCCGGGCAACGCTCAATCGTGCTTGTCTGGCGGCGTCTGAGAATCGACGGGTTCTTGTATATCGGTCAGAGCCTGAAGGACGGTGTTGTGAAATGCTCTGCGCACCTCATAGATGCCGCCGCGTTCGCGGGTCGGATGGACGCGGTTGGTCAGCAAAATCACGGCAATACGATTTTCCGGGTCGATCCACATCGAGGTGCCGGTGAATCCTGTGTGGCCAAAGGTGGCATCCGAGAAATAGTCTCCGGCGGAGGAGCCTTCGTCTGCAGGTGTGACCCAGCCCAGTGCACGAATGCTGCCCTCAGGCATGTTCTGACGCTGCTTCCAGGTGTGGATGGTCTGCGGTGTGAAGAATCTGTGGTGGCGGTATATGCCACCGTTGAGCAGCATCTGTGCGAGTTCGGCCAGGTCCTCGGCTGTTGAAAACAATCCCGCATGCGATGAGACGCCGTCGAGGAAAAAGGTGTTCTCGTCATGCACTTCGCCGTGGATTAAACCGCGGTCCATGCTGCCGCCGATTTCTGTAGGCGCGATTCTCGGCAAAAGTTCTGGCGGCGGAGTATACAATGTGTTCTTCAACCCCATTGGCTGAAAGATAAGCTGCCGGGCCAGATGGTCTATGCGCTTGCCGCTAACGGTTCGCAAAATCTCACCCACCATGATCAGCCCCAGGTCGGAATAGACCATTGAGTCGCCCGGAGTGAAATCGAGAGGCAAGGTATAGATATAATCCAAAGCCGCGGACTTATTGGCGGCCTTGTTCCATAAGTCTGTCCACCAGTGCGTACCGGATGAATGTGTCAACAAGTGGCGCACAGTGACGGAATCTTTCAGACCACCGCTGAACTCAGGCAAATAGCTCTTTACCGGAACATCGAGCAGAAGTTTGCCTTGCTCCCAGAGCATCATGGCGCTCAGTGTGGTTGCAGCCACCTTGGTAACGGACGCCAGATCGTAGATGGTCTCTGTGTCCACTTCAGCAGAGCGTGGGTCGTAGGTCTGATGGCCAAAGCCGCGACTTGCAACCAGGTTGCCGTCATGGACGATGGCAACCTGCGCGCCCGGAAAAACAGAATCCGCAATCGCCTGCTGCAGTACGGCATACGCTTTCTGAAAGCGCGCATCATCAATCTGTCTGCTGAGCTGCATGCGGCGCGCCTCGCGTTGCAAGCCGTGACCGATGGCATAATGGCCCGGGATGGAGACAGGCAACCTGGCCGTGATCGCTGTTTCACCGAAGATAGCGCGCGCCGCCGCCCGCACCGCCAGCGCAGAAGCATCGTAAGCGCACAAGTAGGACGGTGTGTCGGGAAGCTGCCGCAGGACATAGGGCGAGCCAAACGATATCACAGCCATCGGTTTCCCGATTTCGAACAGTGATGACAGCAGTTGCGCCGTGGTAT
>CAZVSL010000893.1:0-1981 GCA_964629935.1 uncultured Calditrichaceae bacterium
GTCGATAAACACGAACAATCGCGGGATTTCCTCCGTTGCGAACATATCGATGCCAACTACAAATACCAGTGGGATGCTGAGTATGATCAAGAGCGTGCAGGCGGCAACAACCAGATAACGCCGGCGCAAAAATCTGGCGAGATATTGCACATAGAGCTGCCGCACCTTGCGAAAGCGAACGAAGCCCTCGTGATTCCGGACCTGCGCCCGGCTCCATTCAGCTATGTGAGACGGCAATATGAAAAATGCTTCGAACAGAGACGCACCGAGAGCCAGCGTTACGACCAGGGGCACAACTTTCAGAAACTCGCCAATTACGCCATCCATCAGCATGAGTGGCAGAAACGCTGCGATGGTGGTAAGCGATGACGACAGCACCGGCATCGCAACCTGACTTGTGCCGCGCAGCACAGCCTCACGCGGCTTGTGGCCTTCCTGCATGTAACGATAGCAGTTTTCAATGATGACAATGGCATCGTCCACGATCATGCCAAGCACCAGAACCAGCCCAAACAGCGAGTTGCTGCTCATGCTGATGTTGGTGTGGTGCATGAAAATGAACGTCAAAAAGAAGGTCATCGGGATGCCGAGGGCGGCGAAAAAGGCATTGCGTGGCCCGATAAACACATACAAACACACCACCACCAGCACCAGGCCCAGCACAGCATTGTTTTGCAGGATACCAAGGAACTCACGGATCTGAACCGACGAATCGTTAATAATCGTCAGATTTGCACCCGGGGCCAGTTTCTCGCGCCGGTAAGTCTCAACCAGCTCCCGGATTTGTGCAATGATTTCCAGTGAGTTCCCATCTTTTTTCTTCGAGATAGCAAACGTGGTCGCGCTTTCGCCATCGAAACGCGATATTACCTGACGTTCCGCAAATGTGTCACGCACAACAGCCACATCCTCAACGCGCACGTGATGCCCCATGGGGTTGGCTTTCAGGATGACCCGCTGTACCGTCTCGATAGCCTCAAGCTCGCCGAGCGTGCGAACCAGCACTTCCCAACGCCCCATTTTCACGTTGCCGGCTGTCAGATCAAGGTTCTTCATACGGATGGCCTGCATGACGTGCGACAGGCCGAGCTCATAGCTTTCCAGCCTGGCCGGGTCGACTTCCACCCAGATTTCCCGCTCACGCACGCCGGCGAGCAGACATTTCGAGACGTTCTTGACTTCGAGAATATCGTCGCGCAGGTCTTCAGCCAGTCGTTTCATTTCCAGCTCCGGCAGATCGCCGCTCAGTACCACGCTCAGCATGGGAATGTGGTCTTGTACAGAGAAGCGGGAGATGCGCGGCGCCTCAGCTCCCTCCGGCAGCGTTACCCTGGCGACTTCCGTTCGCAAGTCCTGCAGCCGCTTGTCGAAATCATCCTCTGACATGGTCTCAAACTTGATCCAGAGAATCGATGCATTCTCGCGGGAGAAGGATGTGATATTGTTGATGTCATCAATATCGACTACTTCTTTTTCGATCTCGTTGGTGATGAGCTTTTCAACTTCTTCAGGCGAGTAGCCGGGTGCTGTGGTGAGCACAAACACCCATGGGAACGACACATCCGGCATCATCTCCCGCGGAATCGACAGGAGCGCAAACGTGCCGTACGCAATGCTCGCGATCATGATGATATTGACGAGAACAGGATTACGGATGGAGAATCTTGGGATTGACATCTTGTTCTAACTGTTAGCCTGACACGATAGATAACTGCCCGGGTTGTTCTTCCCTGACTGGAATGGCGGGTTGCAATCCACCTTACTGCGCCTGAATTTCCACACGGCTGCCATCGACCAGGTTCTCCTGTCCCAATACAACCACAGTTTCCCCGGCGCTGATGCCCTTTTCTACCGCCACATGTTCTTCTTTGTCGAGCCCGAGTACAGGGGTGCGCTTCTCAGCGATGCCGTTCCTCACGACAAACACGAGCGTCTCGCCACTGCGTTCCAACAGCGCGCGCCGCGGCAGAAGCGGCACAGC
>CAZVSL010000894.1:0-1979 GCA_964629935.1 uncultured Calditrichaceae bacterium
AGAGCAGGTCTAAATCGCCGTCGTTGTCGAAATCCCCCCAGGTGGTCGACCCGGAAGTGACGCCCGGCAGCGCGGCACCCACTTCTGCAAACACGCCCGCGCCATCGTTGGCGAAAAGAACGGTAACGGCCAGACCGCTGGTATCTTCGCCGGCCAGAACAAAATCGAGATCGCCGTCGCCGTCAAAATCGCCCCAGGCGACTTCACTCTGGCGTATATCCCTGATCCCGGCGGACGCCAGGGAGTCGAAAGCAACGGTCTGTGACCATGCGTTGGAAATGAGGAGAATGGTGAGAGCGGACACGCATGCGGACTTCATAATGATTTTCCCTCCAACTTGTAGATGTGCTGTGCACGAAGGTGTGTAACTATCTCAAGAATATGAAATAAATGACAATTCTCAAATAGTGTTTCTGAAATTGTACCAGGTTGAAACAACCCCTCGCGCGATTGGATTAATCTGAGCCAGAATCGCTATTGATAATCTACCTGAAATTGGCTATACTTGCTGACGATTTCAGCCGGTTTTGGGTGAAATTACGCGAGAAGTAGGGGCAAGGACTGAAATCACGGTTTGTTTTTACATAACATAAAGGAGCAAAAGGTATGCCGGAAAGCAAACGGTTGCAGACGAAACTAATTCACGCTGGCGAGCCCCGGCACGATGGCGCGGTGACAGTGCCGGTCTATCAATCAGCGATGTTTCTCTATGCCGGCGAGACCAGCTACCATGACCTGAAATATATCCGCCTGAACAACACGCCGAATCATCGTTCGGTTGCCGAAAAGCTTGCGGTGCTGGAAAACGGCGAGGCTGCGATGGTGGCCGCGAGCGGTATGGCAGCCATCACAACCAGCCTGTTTGCGGTTCTGAAATCCGGCGACCACCTGCTGGCGCAAGATTGTCTCTATGGCGGCACGCATGATTTAATCACACAGGACTTCCCTTCCTTTGGCATCACTGTCGATTTCATCGATGGCGGCAAGCCTGAAACCTGGGAAAGCAAATTGCGCCCTGAGACAAAAGCCGTCTACATGGAATCTATGAGCAATCCGCTGCTACAGGTGGCCGACTTGCAGGCTGCGGCTGATTTTGCTAAAAAGTACAAGCTGATTTCGCTGATAGATAATACCTTTCCAAGCCCATACAATTTTCGCCCGCTCGATCTTGGTTTCGATGTTGTGCTGCACAGTTGCACGAAATATCTGAACGGACACTCCGATATCGTCGGCGGCGCTGCCATTGGCGCTGCTGATATCATCGATCGCATCACACATAAGCTCAATCATTTCGGCGGCTCGATGGATCCGCACACGTGTTTTCTGCTACAGCGGGGCATGAAGACCCTGGCCGTGCGTGTGCGCCAGCAAAACGAAAATGCGCTGCAGTTGGCTCACTTTCTGGAAAAACATGAGCGTGTGACGCAGGTTAACTATCCGGGACTGGAAAGCCATCCCGACCATGGACGTGCGAAGGCGCTGTTTGATGGCTTCAGCGGCATGATGAGCTTTGAGCTGGAAGGCGGCAGGGCGGCTGCCGAGCAAGTTATAGGCAAGCTGACGCTGCCGCTGGTGGCGCCCAGTCTTGGCGGCGTCGAGACTTTGGTGACGCGGCCCGCCATCACTTCCCACGCCGGCATGTCAAAGAGCGACCGCGAGCGTATCGGCATAACAGATGGGCTGGTGCGGGTGTCGGTTGGCATCGAGGCGGTGGAGGATTTGATTGCGGATTTTGGTCAGGCGTTGGCGTGATGTGTTAATGTGTTAGAGTGTTAATGTGTTAACGGCAAGAAACGATTAAACAAATTGCATGCTGCTTGTTGTCCTGGTCTCTTCTGTTGATTTCTGTAAAATATATCAAGAAATATCTCCTTAACGATATGGTCAAAATCCCAAATGACAAATTCCAAATTTCAAATAATACTCAAATTACAAGATACAAACCCCAAACTGCCTCACCCTGATTATTCTATTTCTAG